>DATGGW010000071.1:0-4998 GCA_035308345.1 Ktedonobacteraceae bacterium
ATATTCAACAACACGCCTATCGCCGCCAGTGAGACGACCAGTGATGAGCCGCCGAAGCTGATAAATGGTAATGGCACGCCCGTATAGGGAATGCTGCCTGTATTCGCCCCGATATTAATCATGGCCTGCAATACTAGCCAGGTCGTGATGCCGGTCGCCAGCAGCGCGCCGTAGAGGTCGCTCGAGCGGCGCGCCAACCGGAACCCGCGAAATGCCAGGAACAGGTACAGCATAACGATAATTGCGCACGCTATGAACCCCAGCTCTTCACCGATAATCGGGAAGATGGAATCGGTAAACGGGAATGGGAGATAGCCCGTCTTTTGTCGGCTCGCTCCCAGCCCTAAACCGAACCACCCTCCTGATCCCAGCGCCAGAAGTGCCTGGTACAGTTGCAAATTGATTCCCGTAATATCCTTGAATGGATTCAGAAATCCCAGCAAGCGAAAATAGCGGTATCCTTTGAATGCTTCAAACAAGAAAAATGAACTGCCGCACACCATCGCCAGTAAAAACTGCACGATGTTGGCTCCCGCCGTGAAAAACATAACCGTCGCGAAACCGGCGATGATAATAGCTGTTCCCAGATCGTTTTCCAGCAATACCAGCCCCAGAATGAAGCCGACCAGGATCACGAAAGGAGCCAACCCGTATAGAAATGTGCTCACCTGGTTGCCTTTGCGCGCCAGCCAGTCCGCGATGTACAGGGCCAGCACCAGCTTGGTCAGTTCGCTCGGCTGGAATGAGAAAAAGGAGCCGAGCGAGATCCAGCGAGATGCGCCATACACACTTGTGCCGAATTTCAGCACAATAATGAGCAACGGTAGGACGATAAGCATACCTATCAATGAAAAGCGCCGCCATACCCGGTAATCGATGCGCATCGTCACCAGCATGGCTACCAGTCCCAGCAACATCCAGATCAGCTCGCGCTGGAAGTAATAGGCGGAATCGCCCTCGTAAAGCACGGCCTGGAAGGAGCTTGCGCTGTATACCATCACGATGCCGATACACAGCAGCACTAGCACCAGCACTAGCAGCCACGAGTCAATCTTGCCCGCCACACGCGGCAGGCGCATCTCTAGCTCGGACAGTTTGCTCTTTTCTTCTTCGCTCAGCTCCTGTACGACAGGCACCTTGCCGCTGGGACGCAGCGGGGGCAGCTTTTTGACGCTGACCGCCTTAAAATCCAGGTCAGAGTGCGACTCATCCGCCGCGTAACGCGCGCTTCTGGCGGCATTGCGGCGCACCGCTTGCCTGCGGCTCACCCCCCGCTGCTGCTCGACAGCCTCTAGCGCAGGAGAACGGCCGCTGTAGCGCGGCTGCTCCCGTGCCTCTCTTGCTTCCCTGTTCGGTTGTCGGCGGCTATCGCGTGTCATCTTAATACCTACAAATACCTCTTGACATAGAACAAATTTTCAAGTATACTATCTACGAACCATACACCGGGCGTATCATGCGCCCCTTAATTCCGCTTGGGTAACGTGAAGGATACCCGAACCGGAACATCTATCCTGTTGCCCCGAAAAAGCGAAAAAGGGGCCGCTGTCGCTTCTTCCAGGCAGGATAGCGACAAACGACTATTTTTTTATTTCTCCGGCAGGTTTTCCTGCATGAAGTCCAGCGCGTGTTCTACATCGCTGTCTCCGGCAGAAGCCTGCGCTGGATGTAAATGTGCCTGTTGCAAATCAACAACCTGGACGCCATGCGCGTGAATCAGGTGAGTCCAGGGGTCGTTGCTCAATACAAGTACGCCTTCCTGAGCGCCCGCGTCTGCCGCGCTTGCCTGCTCCGAAGATACAGGCACAGGGGAAGCCTGCGCTTCCATGCCGAGCAGTTGCCTCCATGCGTCGCTCAGCTCAAGTCGTTGCTCTATTTTTTTCTCAAGATCATCATAGTTGAGATTGTTATTTTGACCCGGCGCTTGCATTTTCAAATCCTCAATGTATATTGCCATACCATCTACATTGACTTAAATAGGTAAGTCCGGCGGCACATTGTAATACCACATCAATTGCTGGGCAATAGAGCCCCAGAGTGGCGCGGCTGCCGTACTGCCATAGATCGCTTTTTGCGGTCTATCTAATTTCACCAGAATGACGAAGCGGGGATTCGAGGCTGGGATGAAACCTGCCACCGAAGCCTCCGTTTCATCGGCTGAGATACCTTGAGTCGTAGCTGTCCCGGTTTTGGCGGCTATACTGTAACCCGGAACTTGCGCCAGTTGCGCAAAGCCCTTTATGGCGGCCTGTTCCAGCATCCCCGTCAATAATTGCGCAGCGTGTGTGCTGATTATTTGCCGCTTCACAGTCGGTTGTATCTGTGTGACATGCCCACTTTTATCGATAGACGATACCAGGTAGGGCTGCATCATCACTCCGTCATTGGCGACGGTTTGATAGACCATTGCTACCTGTAACGGCGTCGCGAGAATACTCTGGCCGAAAGCCTGGCGTGTCAGATCGCTAATAGTCCAATCTGTGTCGCCTGGCTGGCGATAGGAACCAGGGTCTTCCTGCCCATCGGCGATGCCTGTCGGCTGGCCGAAGCCGAACTTTTGCAGGTATGGGTAGTAACGTGACGTTCCCAGAATATTGTGCGCCACGTATGCCGCTCCGACGTTGGCGGAATGGATCAGCACGCCCGTCATGGTTTCAGTGCCATATGCCAGATCTTCCCAGTTGCAGACTTCAGGTGTATGATCGCTAAAGGTCAGGCAGCCCGGATCGTAAAGCGTTGTATTCGGCGTAATCAATCCCTGATTTAGCCCCGCTGACATCGTTACCGCCTTCATGGTCGAGCCAGGTTCATATGCGCAGTAGATGGCTGGATTGAAGTACACTCCTTCTGTATTCAGGCATCCCAGTTGATTAGAGTACTGCCCATACTGGTTCGGATCGAAGGTGGGATAGCCCGCCATCGCCACTACTGCGCCGGTGCGCGCGTTGAGAACCACCACCGTGCCACTCATGGCTTGTAACTGCTTCACGGCATCGGCGAGCGCGTTTTGCGCCATATATTGCATCGTACCGTCGACGGTCAGCGTCAGATTCGCGCCGCTCACAGGCGGCTGCTCGTTGTCGGCCCCAAGCGTCAGCGGGTTGCCCTGCAGGTCGGTTTCGGCTGTCAAACTGCCCGGCGTGCCGTCCAGCAGCGTATCATATTGTTTCTCAATGCCATACATACCATGATTATTGGTGTCGTTTTGAGTCACAAAGCCCAGAATTTGCGCGGCCAGCGTGCCACCGGGGTAGACGCGCCATGTGCGCGGCTGGAGAAACACATCCGGCAATTGCAAGTTCTGCAGTTTCTGGCTCTGTTGCGGATCGATGCGCACGGCAATCCGCACAGCCCACTGGCCTTCGGCCATACCGTTGCGAAAAACGTTTTGCAGCGTCTCAATTGACACCTGTGGCAAAACCTGGTGCAGCGCGACGATGAGCGAGTTCAAGTCGCTTTGCGCATTGTCCGGGTGATCAATCGAGTACTGCACCGGCTCGACAAACACATCATCACGAATCACGTTGGTTGCGAGGATGCGGCCCGCGCTGTCGTAGATCAGCCCGCGCGGAGCGTCCAGAATTTGATTTTGAAGGTGCTCATCATTCGCTCGCTGCGCGAGGTTATAGCCGCTGTGTGACTGGAGAATCTGCCAGTAGTAGAGCCTTCCCAGCAGTACCAGCATTCCGGCAGCTACCAGCAAGAAAATGAACATTTGTCGATGTCGGGCGCGCTGCATTTCTGCGTTCAAGTTCTTGCCTCCTTTCTGCCTGGTACTTGCCGTAAGCTGTCTTGCTCAACTCATGGTTCTATATGCTGATCGTTCGACGATATCGTTTTAAGATGCGGAATGACCAGTACAATGATATTTTTCGGAACTTCTGGGATCAGTCCCATAGCCCTGGCATGCGCAGCAATGTAGGCCGGTGATTGTTCTTGCGCAATCAGAGAGACCAGGTCTTGATCCTCGCGTGTCAGCGCCGCCTGCTGCCTGTGCAAGCTCTGGATTTCCTGGTTGGCCGTGACTGCCTGCCCTAACTGGGACAGGTAAAGCACGGCCATCAGGCTGATAAGCAACACACTACAGATACTTAAACCGACGGGTCCTATACGGTAGAAAAACGGATGCAGTTGTCGCCGCCGCCTGGCTGCCAGGAAAGGCTTCGGTGCTGCCAGCATGCTGTTTTTCTCCCTCTATTCTGCCTGGGCGGGCGACCTCAAGGGTCGCCCCTATACGTCAATTATTTCAGCAGCCCGCAATTTGGCGCTGCGGGCGCGTGGATTACTCTGAATTTCCTGGCCGGCCGGTGTTACAGGTTTAGGTGTGAGAATACGCAGCCGCGCTTTGTGACCGCATATACACACCGGCGTGCCTGGTGGGCAAATACAGTCACTTGCCTCACGTCGCATAAATACCTTAACCAACCGATCTTCCAACGAATGAAACGAGATAACGACCATCCTGCCGGAATTTTTTTTCGATCTAGCTGCGCTAAGCACATCCAGCATTTGCGGCAGCACAGCTTCTAACTGCTCTAGCTCACCATTGACGGCAATGCGTAACGCCTGAAAGACGCGCGTGGCCGGGTGAATCATCCCCGGCTTGTAAGGCACACCCGCCGCGGCCAGGCGCGCCAACTGGATAGTACTGCTAATTGGCCCGCGCGCCCGCTCCCGTGTGATACGCCAGGCGACCTGGCGTGAGCGCCGCTCTTCGCCGTATCGCCAGAAAATGTTCGCCAGTTCCTCCTCGCTGGCTTTATTCACCAGGTCGGCGGCTGTTAGCTCCTGCGATTGATCGAGACGCATATCCAGCGGGCCATCAACGCTAAACGAAAAGCCGCGCAGTGGGTCATCCATCTGATAGGATGAAAAACCCAGGTCGAGTAAAATACCGTCCACAGAAGACACAAAATCGGCCTCGTCCTGTACGATACGGGCCAGATCCGCGAAGTTTCCTCGTACCAGCGCTAATCGTCCATTGTCGACCATGCTCGA
>DATGGW010000072.1:0-2604 GCA_035308345.1 Ktedonobacteraceae bacterium
AGGAATACGCGCCGCGCCATCGAGAAGAATGGGAGCAACGCCAGCCCGGTAAAGAAGAGTGTCCCGCTGACGCCTTTGATAAGGGTCATCTTGATGAAGCCGCCGAAGGAATGGCTTCGCTGGTAATCGGCGAGCTCATCCTCATGGTAGAAGCGGCGCATCTCTTCATGGTGATAAGCGGGCTCAGGGCGGGGATTCTGCCAGGCAAAGTAGGGCGCCATCGCATAGGTTGCGCGATTGACCGCATAGGGCAAGGTAAAGGGGCTGCCGAATACGCGGTAATCGTAATAGCCCATCCAGGCGGCAGCCGCCACCACGACCACGAGGGGAAAAGCGACCTTGCGCAGAAGCACTGAGGGCCGAGGACGATCTTCTGCCTGGAGGTACCAGCGAGCCAATGACGCCGCGACGGGGATGAACAACAGCATGCTCTCGAAGGGTCGCGTGGTGAACATTATGGCGACGCCGACCGCCATCAGCAACGCATAACGAAAGCTGGGCCGACGCTTGAACCTCGGTAACCCGCCAAGAACCAGCGCCCCGCCCAGTGCGGCGATCGAACCTGCCGCGTGATAGGTGTTGATCCAATAACTGAAAAGGCCAAGGTGAATCACCGCCAGCATGCCGCCCAGCAGGGCCCAGGAAGGCGGAAGCCAGGCCTGGAGCATCCAGCAGATGGCTGCGCACATGAGGGCGCTCATGATCAGGATGCCAAACCACGGGCTGCCAAACAACAGCTTCCCTGCCGCCATGGCGAGGCCCTGGGTGGGAAAGTACATCGACATGTAGGTTGGGAGCATGTCGATATGGATCGACTCGAAATGAATCCACATGGCGGGAGTGGGATTGGTGAGACGGCCGTGCGAGAACGTATCAGAGGCGAGCAGGAAGCTGAAATCGTCGGGGACGAAGGGGAGCGGAACGGGGCACCAGGGCAGGATTGCCAGGCGAAGGCCGAGGCCGGAAAGGCCGACCAGAAGCACGGAAGCAACTTTCCTGCGCGCCAATCGAGCGAGCGAGCGCTCGATCTGAGAGAACCAGGATGTACCGATGCGTGGCCAAGCGAAGACCAATCCCAGGACGATGGCTGTAAAGCCGCCCTCAAGCAATGTCAATGTGACCTGCTCGCTGGACCCCGGACCTGAAATGACCATAGAACTACTTTGCCACAGCCCCAATCTTGGAGTAGCGGTTGTGCGGCAAAAAACCGGAACGGATACCCGAGTTGGTAAAGCTCTTGAAGCCGGCCAGAGTGCAAGCCTTCCATAGGAAAGAAGTTGAGCTTAAGAACCCCGCCACGGTTCATGCTCAGACCCGCTCCTTGGAGAGAAGAAGCCTGAATCATCCACCAGACGCCGGTGAGGCGCACAAAGTAACTCTTTGGATTAGGTAATGTTGGTTGTGATGACCTCGGCGATCTGAGAAAAGGCGTTGTTGATTCCGCCGGCAAGGAATTGCATGCTGGCAATGGAGCCGAATGCGATGAGCGATAATGTCAATGCATACTCGACGAGATCCTGGCCCGTCTCGTCGACGGTGATGTTGCGCAGTAGCTGGGAAAGCCTTGTGAGGTATGAGTTCATTTTTCTCCTCCCGGAGATTGTCTTCATCTTCTAACATCCAGGTTGAAATGATGGCAATCTTACAGGATTCCTTATGCTATGACGCTAGTGTTAAATAGTGCCCGAGGGTAACCCAATTCATTCGAGACCGACGTGACCGATGTGCAACGGCGCGTCTTGTGTCTGAAGTTTCCCAAAAAACCAAGCAGCCTGGCGCGATATCGCGCCAGGCTGCTTGGTGTAACTCTTCCGGGGTCGCCGGATAGAACTACGTGATGTTGCTGGTGAGAACGATCGCAATCTGCGAGAACGCCTGGTTGAGGCCGGTGGCGAGGAACTTCATACCGGAGATCGCACCGAAGGCAATCAGGGCCACGACGAGCGCATACTCGACGAGATCCTGACCTTCTTCACGCTCGATCATTGCCTTTGCTGCTACAAACATCTTGATCATCAGTTCGTTCATTCGTGATTCTCCATTTCCTGGGTTGGGGTTCCAGTCAGAGACTGGTGGTCGTGCCTAGTGAGCAGGTGTTGTGCCTTTGTTTTTAGCACTTGGTTTTATTAGAAGTCAATAATGTCTGGATGGGCATACCACAAAAGGTGTAACTAAGGTTTTACCTGCCGGACTTGACTTTCTTGTTGCGCCTACTAACACCAAAGGGCTATTTACCTCTTGGCTGTTTTAATCATCAGACCGACACTTTGACGGGCGTATTCCTGCCGGGCAATCCAGCGCATCTAATGCTCGTCGTAAAGCGATTTTATGAAAGCGCACTTGCGTTTCGTGCATACGGGTTCGCCAGTCAAAGCGAGGCCTCTTGTCTTGCCGCGGCAGTCGTTGGCCCTGGTCGTTGTGGGCGCAGCACCGCTTGGACGACCATGGCCTGTTCCAACCCAAGGATCAGGATGAGGATGGTTAGAGGGTGAATTCCGTGCCGCTGGGCAATAGCCTCCGATTTGAAAGAGACCAGGGAGATCGCAATTGCGAGGAGCGATGTCCATACGGCCGCTCTCTCCCATTTGATTTGCACCAGCGGTC
>DATGGW010000073.1:0-17686 GCA_035308345.1 Ktedonobacteraceae bacterium
TGGCGCGGTGGGACTCTCGGCCATCCTCTTCTACCTGTTCTGCTACACTTTCTTGAACCTGGGAGCCTTTGGCATCGTCTCCGTGCTGGAACGCGCCGACAACTCGGGCAGCAGACTGAGCGATATTCGCGGTCTATGGTATCGCCAGCCACTTCTGGCTGGTTTGCTGGCTTTCTTCATGCTCTCCCTGGCCGGTTTCCCGCCTATGGCAGGCTTCGCCGCGAAGTACTACATCTTCTATGCCGCTTTGCAGAGTGGTCATCCCGAACTGCTGATTATCGGCGTGCTTGCCAGCGTGTTTGGCATGTACTACTACCTGCGCGTGATCGCCGCTATGTTCATGGAGCAGCAATCCGCCGTACAAGCGAACGATGCTGTAGCAACTGCCGCACCAACACCCACCTCCGCTTCCAGCCGGCGCGTTTCCTCGGGTAAGCCGGGCAATGGAGGCAGGGGAAACAACGGGGCGGCCATAGCCGTTGCTGTCAAAGCGCCAACCACACCGTTGAACAAAGATAAGATGGCTGTAGTCCCCGAAAATGCTGTCGAGCAACCAACAATCAAGGGCTGGACAACCTGGCTCGCCCTGGGAGTGACGATGGCAGGGACGCTGCTGATGGGTACAGTGCTGGCCTACTGGCTGGTGAACCTGGCGGTGTACGCCGTTGGTGTGATGATGAGGGTGATGTAAAGGTCTGATGTCGGATCACAATTTCGTAGGCAGGGGCTACCACTGAAAGTTTATCGGATGCCTGAGTCATATCAATCGAGCCTTTCATCTGGGCATCTATATTGACTTTCTTCTCATAATGGTGTACTAACTATAGTAGGTCGGTCTATATCTCTTCGTGATGGGATAGGCGCTTTGAACATGCGCCGAATCACACCACTCCATACCCATTTACAGGAGGTATCACTTACTTCTAGACAGACGCCTGTGTTCTTCCTGACGTTCTTTTCCCTTTTTTGCATTTTTTTCATCTTGCGCTAAGCGCGAAAGGAGAAACGTAGTGAGTTCCCAGCCACAAACCCAGCCGCAGAGAAGAGGACGTTCCTGGCTTCGTATCTTCCTGCTTATCCCATTTATCGCTTTACTGTATCCACCGTTCTACAATACCGCCAATCCGACATTCATCGGCATGCCTTTCCTGTACTGGTACTCGCTTCTCTGGATTATCATCACGGCTATCATCACGGCTGTGCTCTATTTCCTGGGAGCGTAGGCGAACCGCCATACGCGGAGCGTATGCGTGAAGGATCATGCAACTGTGCATGAGGCCTGTCCTGATTCTTGATGAAATGAGGAGAACTTATCCATGTTCAACGGGGTAGCATTTACGGTCTTCATTATCTTTTTCCTCCTCGTAACTGTGCTGGGTTTTGTCGCGGCTCGCTGGCGGCGCGGCGACCTTAACCTGATAAACGAGTGGGGTCTGGCCGGGCGACGCTTCGGTACCCTCGTGACCTGGTTCCTGCTGGGTGGTGATCTCTACACTGCCTATACCTTCATCGCCGTTCCAGCCGCCATGTTCGGCCTGGGCGTCCTCAATGGCTGGTTCGCCGTGCCATACACCGTCCTGGTCTATCCAATCATCTACATCTTGATGCCCAAGTTCTGGTCTGTCTGCAAGCAGCGCGGCTATGTGACTTCCGCCGATTTTGTGAAAGGTCGATTTGGCAGCAATTCACTGGCCTTTGCTATGGCGCTGACAGGCATTGTTGCCACGCTGCCGTATATCGCGCTGCAGATGTTCGGCATCCAGGTCTCACTGGCCGCGTTAGGCATCCCACTCACTCTATCGGTTGGTGGCCTCAACATTGACCTGCCCCTGCTGATCGCTTTCCTCGTCCTGGCGGCGTACACCTACACCAGCGGCCTGCGCGCGCCCGCCATGATCGCCATGGTGAAGGACGTGATGATTTTCATCACACTGATCGTTATACTCGTTGTCATACCCTCCAAACTGGGAGGCTTCGGAGCAATCTTCACTGCGGTCTCGGCAAAGCACGCCAAAAGCCCCACCACCTTCTTCCAATTCCTGAGTCCGAAACAGACCTGGGCATATGTCACGCTGGCGCTCGGCTCCGCCCTGGCCCTGTTCCTCTACCCGCACTCCCTGACAAGCGTCCTGAGCAGTAATAGCAAGAACGTGGTCAAGCGCAACACCGCGCTGTTGCCCATCTACTCGCTGATGCTGGGCCTGCTGGCCCTCACCGGCTACATGGCAATCGCCGCCCACATCAAGCCACTTGCGCCATTCGGCGCAAATGGGGCCGTGCCCGCGCTCATTAACGCGGAGTTCCCGAGCTGGTTCGCCGGCTTCGCCTTTGCTGCCATCTCGATTGGAGCGCTGGTTCCTGCTTCTGTAATGTCCATTGCAGCCGCCAACCTGTTCACACGCAACATCTTCAAGGAGTACATCAACCCGAATGCCTCTGAGCGTGCCGAGTCCAGTGTCGCTAAATGGGCCTCGCTCGTACTGAAGTTCGGTGCAGTGCTCTTCATCATCTACATTCCTACGACGCAGGTGATCAACTTCCAACTGCTAGGTGGGATCTGGATTCTCCAGACTCTCCCGGCGGTCTTCCTGGGCCTCTACACCAACTGGTTCAATCGCTGGGCTCTGCTGATCGGCTGGCTTGTAGGCGAGGTGCTTGGTACAATCTTCTTCTACCAGGCGGGCCTCAAGTCAGTCTTTACCATCACCATTGGCGGCCTCAGCTTTCCGGCCATGTACATCGCCTTCTCGATGATCATCCTGAATCTCGTGCTGGCGATCATCCTGACACCTCTCTTCAACGTTATTGGACTGCGGCGCGGGAGCGATGTCACCGCACCAACAGACTACGACGTGGAAGAGGCTTTACCGGTTGAAGTGGGTAAAGAGGCGCTGGGGTAATCCTGCAATTGGATATGCCTGGCAACAGGCGCAGAGAGGTCCCAGGGCGACCGCAAGGGTCTCCTCCCATCCGCCCTACCGCTCCCGCCCTTACAATGACTACGGAAACGGCTTCCCGGAGGCGTTCATTGTAAGGGCGGGGGTGGAGTTGTGTGGGGTGGAGACCCTTGCGGTCGCCCTGGATAGGGGTTGCCTCTCCCCAGGCGTTGAAGCGGGTGGAGTTGTGTGGGGTGGAGACCCTTGCGGTCGCCCTCGTCCCAAAATGTGTAGAGGCGAGCGGGTAGGGCTTTGTGGGATAGTGATTCTGTTGGGGTTCTGTGAGCCACATTGGTCAACACTCCACCAGGACAAGCACAAGGCCCCTATATCCACTACACCGCACCTCTTGTCCCTACAGGGCAGAAACGTGAACCCCCACGCGCTCAAGAAGGTCGCGGCTGATCTCGGCGCGGTGCTTGATGGGCATGCGGCCGGGATGGCTGTGGGAGTCGGAGCCAGTACTTATCAGCAAGTTGTGTTTGCGCGCATAACCCCGGTAGGTTTCAACTAATTCGGGGCTATGGTATGGGTGATAGACCTCGATACCATCGATGGGTACTTCGGCGCGCAGCTTATCGAGCAGGTCGATATCGTAATAGGTAAAGCCCTGTTCCCGGCGGCCAGGATGGGCGATGAGCGTGACTGCTCCGCTGCGATGCGCCGCATCAACGGTCAGCGCCATGTCTGCATGAATGGAGACAAACCCGGCTTCGCGGATGATGCGCAGCCCGGCCTGCCAGTCGCTGGCGTAGCCGTGTTCGCGCAGCAGGCGAATATTGTCGCGTGGCAGGCGCACTTCGCCGCCGTTGTCATGCAACACCTCGGCTTTGCGCGGGAACTCGTATCCTTTGCGCAGTAGTTGATCGTAGACGGCAAGCGTATTTTCAAGCTGGCGGCTCACGACCACGCGGGTCACGGCGAGCAGTTCATTGTCATGCGGGTCAAAGCCATAACACAGCACATGGCCCATGCTGCCATTCCATTCCGTGCTCATTTCCACGCCGGCAAGTACGGGCAGATTTTTTTGCGCCGCCAACTCCTGGTTTCCAGCAACAGTATCCACGCGATCATGATCGGTGATGGCCACCATATCATAATGTTCTGCTGCCAGGTAATCTATTAACTGTTCGACAGGCCAGCGTCCATCGCTGAAAGTGGTATGCATGTGCAGGTCAATCGAGGCAGCGGGGGATAGAGTGAGGTTCGTAGTCAAAGGCTCCAAGATAAATTTGCTCCTTATGCGTATATAGTAGGGGCGACCCTCGCGGTCGCCCTGGCTGAACAACATCGGGAAAATCGACATATGTGGACGCGATTTATCGCGCCCCTATAATGATATCACAATCTGTAGAGACGCGATTTATCGCGTCCTTACCATCGGAAGCAGTAGCCTACGCCTCGCACGGTTTGAATTAATTTGGGGTTGGCCGGGTCCTCCTCAAGCTTTTCGCGCAGCCAGCGCACATGCACATCGACGGTGCGCGTGTCGCCCACGTAGTCATAGCCCCACACGTTGTGCAGCAGCTGGTCACGTGTCAGCACTGTTCCGCGATTGCGCGCCATATACGTCAGCAGATCGAATTGCTTGGGCTGCAGTTCGAGTTCCTTGCCCCGGCAATTGACGCGCCGACCGGCCAGGTCAATACGCAGCGGCCCGGCGAGCAATTCTCGGCCCGCGCGTGATGACTCGTTGGATGAGTCCTGATCTTTCCGGTCATCCTGCGCGGGAGCATACTCGACGCGCCGTAACAGGGCGCGCACGCGCGCCAGTAACTCGCGCCTTCCAAAGGGTTTGGTCACGTAGTCGTCCGCGCCGACTTCCAGCCCCACTACCTTGTCAATTTCATCGCCTTTGGCGGTGAGCATCATGATCGGAGTAGTAGCGGTAGGCCCTTCGCGTCGTAACTGGCGGCAAACCTCCAGCCCGTCCATTTCGGGCAACATGATATCGAGGATGATCAGATCGGGTAATTCACGACGGGCGACCTCCAGCGCGCTGGCGCCATCTGCCACCGTCATCACCTGGTAGCCGGCCTGCTCCAGGTTATAGGCAATCGTCTCTACCAGCACTGCCTCATCATCAACAACCAGTATTTTACGCCCCACAACTTTCTCCAATCTATTTTTTGTAGGGATGCGATACGTTCCTTGCAGCTTCTCTGATCGTAGGTAGCCGCGTAGCGGCGTTGAGAGGCTGTCTTCCAAAAGGTTCGCCACATCGCGTCCGCTTACACGATCAACCAAAGCGACCGCTGATATAGTCTTCCGTCTCTTTTTTCCTTGGATGCTCGAAGAGATCAACCGTGGGCGCGTACTCGATCAGTTTGCCACTCAGGAAAAAACCGGTGTACTGTGAGACACGCGCTGCCTGCTGCATATTGTGCGTGACGATCACGATGGTGTAATCTTTTGCCAGCTTGACGATCAATTCCTCGATTTTCAATGTGGCGATGGGGTCGAGCGCGGAAGCCGGTTCATCCATCAACAGTACTTCAGGGTTGACTGCTATGGCGCGCGCGATGCACAGGCGCTGTTGCTGCCCACCGGACAGACTCAGGGCCGATGTTTTCAAACGGTCCTTAACCTCTTCCCACAGAGCTGCTCCACGCAGGCTTTCTTCAACACGCTCCTTTATATACTTCCCCGATCTGCCTTGAGCACGCAAGCCATAGGCCGCGTTATCAAAGATGGATTTGGGGAAAGGATTGGGGCGTTGGAAGACCATGCCAACGCGCTGGCGCAGGAAAACCACGTCCAGCGATTTATCGTAAATATTCTGGGCATCAAGTATGGCCTCACCCTCTATGCGCGTACCTGGAATGAGATCATTCATGCGGTTGATCGTGCGCAGGAAGGTGGATTTGCCGCAGCCCGATGGCCCAATGAGAGCTGTCACTTGCTTTTCGCGGATAGGGATAGAGACATCATAAAGCGCCTGCTTGTGGCCGTACCAGAAGCTGGTGTGACGCACATCGATTTTAACCTCTGCGTCCTGGTTGACCAATGTAGCCGCTTCGGCAACCGTAACTTTAGGTACACCTGGTCTTTCAGGTGAATTGGGAATAGGAGTAATTTCAAACTCCACCGCTGGCGCCTCCTGACCGGGTTTATTGATTCGGGTGTCCATGAAACCTCCAGACATGCCAGATGCCTCCCATCATACCTGACACTCCTCATTATACGCTATGGTATGCCAGCGGATACTCTTTATGCAATGGAATGGCAGCATCCACGATAAGGCGATCAGCCAGTACCACCAGGCGAATGTAACGACCTGCCAGCGTTTTGCTGATGAAGTAAGGACGCCCTTCAAACGAGATATGGCCGCTGCGCGCGACTTTACGCGAGAAGATATTTGCGCCTTCGGGAAGTAGGATATTTCCTCCACCCCCCGGCGTATTTGCATCTGCTGAAGCGTTCATGATGGTATATCCTCATTTCAACGAATATAAAGGCTCACTCTATCACATTGTTAGAACTACTTCATCAACTAAACCGTCCAGTAATATAGTCCTCGGTTTCTTTCTTTTCTGGATGCGAAAAGAACTTTTCTGTCTTGTTTTTTTCGATCAGCTTTCCCTGGAGAAAGAAAACGGTGTTATCCGCAACACGCCCTGCCTGCTGCATATTATGTGTCACTACGATAACCGTGTAGGCACTTTTAAGCTGCTTGATGAGTTCTTCAACTTGAAAAGTCGAAATTGGATCAAGAGCCGAGCAAGGCTCGTCCATGAGGATGATCTTGGGCTCAATGGCCAGCGCACGAGCAATACACAATCGCTGTTGCTGTCCACCTGATAATTGCGAGGCGGACTCACTCAGCCTATCTTTGATCTCATCCCAGAGAGCAGCCTGCTTGAGACTTCGTTCGACGATCTCTTTGAGAGCCGCTCCACCAGCCAGCCCATTGATGCGAGGGCCGATAGCCACATTCTCCCAGATACTGCGATTCGGCAAGGGATTGGAGCGTTGAAAAACCATGCCGATATGCCGTCGAACGTACATTGGCTGGATAGAACGCGCGTAAATGTTGACGCCATCGATCCGTACCTCACCTGCTACACTGGCTCCAGGCACCTCCTCGTGCATACGATTGAGGCAGCGCACAAAGGTCGACTTTCCACAGCCAGAAGGGCCAATGATAGCTGTAACGCTCAGCGGCTCAAATATGAGGTTCACATTGTAGAGCGCCTGACTACGACCGTACCACACGTTCAGATTTTCAACCTGAATAGACATTGTATGTTTTCTCCTTCCAATTGCCATGGCGGGGCCAATCCGGCCATTACCCTACACGTCGCTCGTACAAAATCATGAACCTCATCCTTGATCTATCTCTGTTGCTTGAAACCTCCTGTTGCCCAGCGTATCGCAAATGAGGTAAGGAGGATGAGCACGATCAGGACGAGTGAACCGGCATACGCCTGGTTGATCTGCGCCTGATAGGGGCTTTCCGCAAAGTTGAAGATGCGCAGGGGCAGGGCATCCATTGGTTGCGTGATGTCGGAATTAAAGAAAGGCGAGCCAAATGCCGTCATCAAGAGTGGGGCAGTCTCACCTGCGACACGTGCCATTGCCAAAACTATGCCGGTAATGATGCCGTTACGCGCCGCGGGTATCACTACTTGTAGAATCGTCCGTGACTCCGTAGCGCCCAGGGCAAGCGAAGCCTCGCGCAGTTCTTTCGGCACCAGGCGAAGGACCTCTTCAGATGTGCGCGCAACGATCGGGATCATGATGATGCCCAGAGCTACGCCGCCCGCCAGTCCTGAAAAGCTTTGCTGCGGAACGACAATAAAAATCCAGGCGAACAGACCGAAGATAATGGTCGGTATGCCCGTCAGAACATCAACCAGGAAGCGCACACCTGTGGCGATTGGCCCACGTCCAAATTCGGAAAGATAGATACCCGTGAACAGACCCAGCGGGATACCGAAGAGCGATGCCAGACCGACCAGGATCAGCGATCCCTGGATCGAGTTTGCCAGTCCACCGCCCGGTTCTCCATTGGGGGTGGGAATCCTGGTAAACAGAGCCACATTGATGTAAGGAAGCCCTGAGCGCAAGACGTACAACAACAGGTAGAGCAAGACAGTCACGGCAAACGCCGTTGCGAGTAGCGAGAAGAAGATGATAACGATATTACTCGCCTTTCGGCGTGCATTTTGTGCCGTTCGTGGAGCCTGGAAAGGGTTCGCAGCCGACTGCTTTTCGACAACGGTGCTCATGCAGCAAGTCCTCCCACACGACCCATCCTATAAATCAGGATGCGCGCGATGATATTAGTGATTAAGGTGATCATAAATACCAGCAGGCCGGCCTCGATCACGGCTGAGAAGAAGAGCCCGGGCGTGGCTTCGCCGAACTGATTCGCGATGACGCTCGAAAGCGTGTAGCCTGTATTGAAGAGACTCGGTCCGATGGGCGAGGCCTGGTTCCCAATGACCATCGTCACAGCCATGGTTTCACCGAGCGCGCGGCCCAGCGCCAGGATCACCCCACCGGTGATGCCAATGCGCGCATAGGGAAGCACCGCATGGCGGATGACTTCCCAGCGCGTGGCGCCCAACGCCAGGAGCGCCTCGCGCTGCGCGGTCGGCGTGGTCAGGATGACCTCGCGCGAAACGCTGGTAATCAAGGGCAACACCATAATCACCAGGATCATCCCCGCGGCCAGCAGACCCAGCCCGTGAAACTGGCCCTGGAAGAAAGGCAGGAAGCCCAGGTACTTTTGCAGCCAGGGCTGCCCCACCGTCTGCAGCCACGGGGCCAAAACGAGGAATCCAAATAGGCCGTAGATGACGCTGGGGACGGCAGCCAGCAGTTCCACGATGAACGCCAGGGGCATTCGCAGGGGGCGCGGGCAGAAATCGACGAGGAAGATGGCTGTGCCTACCCCGATGGGGACGGCGAAAAAAATGGCGAATGCCGAGGTCACGAGCGTCCCGAAAATGGCGGGGGCGACACCAAACACATTATGGATGGGATCAAAGGCCCGGTTGGAGAGAAAACTCCAGCCGAACTGTCGGATCGTCGGCAGCGAATTACTGACGAGCACCCATGTGACTCCCGCAATGATCACCAACACGAACAGAACGAGCAACAGGGTGAACCCGCGGAAGAGCGTATCACTGAGCCGGCGACTGCCGCCTCCGAGCAAGCGGGCCAAACTCCTCGTCCTGGAAAGACTCTGTTGCATGCAATACCGCTTTCATTCTTGTACAAGAAGCATCCAGGGCGGCTACGAGAGTCGCCCCTACCCTATATGAACAGAGATGATGCTAGCTGACAATGCCTGTATAGCAAGGCGCGTTACTGCTGCCGCAGGTCATCGACTTAATCTGCGCCTCATCCTTTGTGACAATGGTAGCGGGCAGCGGCACATAGTTGAGAGCGGTAGCGTACTGCTGGCCTTCGTGCGTCATCCACCAGAGCAAGTTCGCGATCGCTTCCCCTTTGGTGGCATTGCTCTGGTGCTGGTAGACGATCACCCACGAGAAGCCAGAAATGGGATAAGAAGTATCGCCCGGAGCGTTGACGATGAAGAAGCGCAGGTCGGCTGGGATATTTGTCACATTGGCCGCATCCACCTTAGCCCCCTCGAGAGAGGGCAGGACGTCTTTCCCATTGGCATTCAGGACGGCGGCATAGGGGAGATTATTCTGGAGAACATACGCCAGTTCAACATAGCCGATCGCTCCTGCTGTGCTTTTAATCGCCGCGGCGACGCCCGCACTGCCTTTGCCACCGACACCCACCGGCCAGTTTACGGTCGTTCCCGCACCCGCCTTCGACGACCACGTGGGGCTCACCGCGCTCAGGTAGTGCGTGAAGATGCTTGTCGTGCCGCTACCGTCGGAGCGATGCACAATGCTCACCGTCTCGTGCGGGAGCGTGACACCCGGGTTGGCAGCCTTGATCAAAGCATCATCCCACGAGGTGATCGTCCCAAGATACATCCCGGCAATGATGTCAGGTGTCAAATTAAGGTGCCCGGAGATGCCGGTGAGGTTATAGGACATGGCTACTGCACCAAGTGTCACCGGGATGTGAATGATTGGCCCACTCGTGCTCGTGGCAAGCTGCGTATCAGTCATAGGCGAGTCCGTTGCTCCAAAATCTACGGTATGATTGAGCAACTGGTTAATACCAGCGCCGCTGCCAACTGATTGGTAGTTGACGTTAGTGCCGCATTTGGTCGTCGGGTAGTTGGACGGGGCAAACATCTGCGAGAACAACGGGTTATCAAAGGTCGACCCCGCCCCGGTCAATCCTGAGATCTGAGGACAACTCGCGGTGGGGGTATTGCCAGCGCCGGGTGTAGAGCTTCCCGTGGTGGTGCTCGAACCACACGCTGAAATAAGTAAGCTTACCAGCAATGCTATCCCTGACATGATCATCAATTGCGATCGCTTCTGCATAATTCCTCCTGCTCGGTTTTTGCGAGTGGCTTATACTGTTTACTTTCCGTTACGCGCAACAGGTCTCAACTCCCCCTGTTATCGCTCCACTCAAACCGTATCATTCACGCATTAACCATGCTTTATGGGCGCGTTAAAGATTGTTAAGCAGAGGTTAAAAGTTGCTATAGGGATAGGTCTCGAAATCTTGTCTCGCGCCTCTCGTGAGATCACTTCAACAACATGCCAATCTCCTGAAACTTCCAGTGCGCGCTTCACGTGCTATACCTGTTCGGTGATATTTCGGTCTTTACCAACATGTGGAGCTTTGTTATGACGAGTGATAAGTCGGGGACTACGACGGACAACGAAGCAGGAAGTCAAACCATCCTCATCGTAGAGGATGACGAGGATATCAGTACCGTTCTTGTTCAAGTCTTGCAGGAGGAAACGCCACATGCCGTCATTCATGTTACGGATGCTATGCAGGCCTTACAAGTTATCCATTCACACAAACCGAAGCTGCTCATACTCAATTACCAACTGCCTGATCTCAACGGCCTTGAACTCGCTGATCGTCTCCGCTCCATCGAGGGATTAGAGACGGTTCCCACGCTGATGGTATCTGCGAATCCTCCCCCGCTTCAAGAGATTCGGCAACGCAAGATTACGTTCCTCCGAAAGCCTTTTGACCTCTCGAAGCTCTTGACCACTATCGAAGGATTGCTTTCTGAGCATACAGGATGAGCGCCGTGTTCGCGTTTGCTCCAGCTACTTATTAGCTCCCGCTCGCCACCAGTTCTCGTTCCTCGTGGGCAGCCCTGACAGCATGTTCATCAGAGATATCCTCCAGGGAGCGTTGGTTTGGCTCAGGAAGGGTAAACAGCGTGAGCAGCAGGCCAATAAGTGAGACGCATGCCGCGAATGCCATTGCTCCGGGCAGGTGGAAGTTGGCGAGCAAGAATGGGAAAGCGAAAGCGCCAATGAAAGCGCCCACCTTGCCAACCGCTGCAGCGATTCCGTGTGCTGTTGTGCGCACCATCACCGGGAAAATCTCTGCCGGGTAGACAAAGGTAGTGACGTTAGGCCCGAACTCTGTGAAGAAGTAGCTCGTGCCATAGATCAGCAGGAATGGCAGCGTCAGCGTTGTCAGCGCGGGGGCAACAGCAAGCAGCCCGTATGCCAGCGTCATCATGGCAAAACCGAAGCACTGGATCCACTTGCGTCCCAGGCGATCAATGGTGAACGCTGCTACAATGTATCCCGGCAGGGCAGCAACTACGAAGATGATCAGCGTATAGAGCATGTTGGTTACTAAGCTGGCGTGCGAGTTGAGCGATTTGAGCACCAGCGGGCTGGAGATCGTCGTACCATAATACGCGATGTCGAGTAAGAACCAGGCTCCTGCTGTTCCAATCAGCCAGCGCATATAGCGGGGCTGGAGCAATACGTATAACCATGATTTTACGGGCGCTGCTTTCTTCTGCGCGCCGTTGCCGTTTCTGGCTTGCAGCGCTGTGGTGGGAGACATCGCGCTCTTGTGTCCATTTTGATTATTGGTTACGCGGCCATTGGTGACGAAATCTACCGTTTGAGTGGCTCCTGCAAGATCACCTTGCATGGCAAGCGCGAAGCGCGGTGTTTCGGCAATCCGTAAGCGCAGGTAATAGGTTGCAAGCGCCGGGACCGCTCCAAGTGCTAACATGATGCGCCACACCAGTCCATGATCGATTCCAGCGAGCAGCAGTCCAAGCGCAACAAGCGGTCCGAGGATCAGCCCGACAGCCTGCATAGAGAAGACCATGGTCACGAGTTTGCCGCGATCGCGACGATTGGCATACTCACTCATCAATGTCGCGCTCAACGGATAGTCGCCACCGATGCCGAGGCCCAGGATAAAACGAAAGACCAGCAGCCAGATGACATTCGGTGAGAAAGCCGAGGCAACAGCGCCGATTGCCAGCACGATCAAGGTGTGACCGTAGATTGATTTACGGCCCACGTGGTCTGCCAGGCGTCCAAAAATGATCGAGCCAAACGCTGCCGCGATAAGCGATGTGCTGCCAAGCAGCGAGACCTGAAAGGGATTGAGATGCCATATAGGGGTGAGAATTGACAGCACGACACCAATGATAAACAGATCATAGGCATCAGTGAAAAAACCCATGCCCGAAGTCAACATTGCCCGCAAATGGAAACGAGAGATGGAGCTATCGTCGAGCGTGGTTAAAACGGAAGCCGCTGTATGTATGCGGTACTCTCCAGGTAATTGATCTGAGCGGGACCCTTTATTGTTCACAGTTGCTTTGCTCCTTGCTAAAAGGATATGTTTGCTCTTCATATCCTAATGATATCTTGTGTATGTTATCTCAATGTTAAATGAGTGTTAAGCGGCGGTAATGGCTGCTTTAAGAATGCATCGCTTAAAACGTTCCTCAAATAAAGTATTGTAGTGTATAATTGCCTGTAAGATGATGAAGGAAGTAACCATGACCCAACTCTATTTAATTCGGCACGGTGAAGCTCTTGGCGCCGTGCAAAATGTCATTGGAGATACGCCACTCTCTTCCCATGGTATTGTGCAGGCCGAGCGTTTGCGTGATCGGTTGCTTGCTACCGGCGAGGTCTGCGCCGATGTTCTTATTTCCAGTACCTTTACACGCGCGCGTCAAACCGCTGAAATCATCGCGCCCGCATTAGGGCTGCCGATCACTCTGGACGATGAGGTGCAGGAGTTGCGCAATGGGGACTCGGATGGCATGCCTGTAGAAGAGTACCGGGCCACATACGGCGGCGTCAATTTCCGTGAAACGCCTTTCAAGCCGGTCGCACCCAAAGGAGAAAACTGGGGCCAGTTTGTATTGCGCGTTTGCACCGCGCTTGACCGTATCCTGCGCCAGCACGAGGGGAAAACTATTATTATAGTCTGTCACGGAGGCATTATCGGCGTGTCATTCCTCTACTTTCTCGGCGTTGACACGCTGCACTATCCCCAGGCCGGCTTCGATTCCTCCAATACCTCCATCACACATTGGGCGCGCTATTCCATCCCCGGCAGGCCGCTGCGCTGGCGACTGGCCTGTTTCAATGATAATATGCACTTGCGCGACATCGATGCGCCCGTGCGCATTCCCTGGCAGAGCCTTTCCACTTCCTGAGTGAAGCGCGTACAATAATACCAACCGTGTAGGAAACTCATCACGAAATACGGCTCATGCTCGAAGGAGAGTTTATATGGACATTATCGACTATTTTCGCCTGGAGCAGACCCGTCTGCATAACTGGACGCGCCTGGCTCTCGAAGATCTGACGCCTGAAGAGTGGCATCATACCCTTGAGGGAAGCGCCAATAGTATCGCTTTCCTGGTCTGGCACACTGCGCGTACCGAGGATAACATCCTGCGCTTTATTTTGCAGGGCCGCCCGACCATCTGGGCAGAGGGCAACTGGCACGAGCGTCTTGGCCTGCCGCCGCGCGTCCAGGGAACCGGCATGGCAATGGAAGAGGCGCGCGTCTTTCATATTGCCGACACGGCCCTTTTCATGCAGTATGTTGAGCAGGTATGGAGTGAATACGAAGCCTACCTGGCCGCTATCAGCGACGGTGGAAAAGCCTTATCGGAGCGCGTAATAACGGTCAAGCCGCTGGGAGATATGCCCGCAATCCAGGCCATCGGGCAAGTCTGTATCACGCACCTTTATATCCATTATGGCGAGATCTCTGTATTGCGCGGCACGCTGGGGAAGAAAGGCTTATTGATTTAACTTTACCAGGGCGACCGCAAGGGTGCGCCACTACTATACCACGAATTGGCCTGCGAAGCCCGTGTATGGTAGGGGCGCACCCTTGCGGTCGCCCTCGAAATCACCCCAAAAGCTGACTGAGTGACCTCTCGAATGCCTTGAATGCCTCATCGCCAAACAGCACCACCATCACCTGTTGCAGGCTGGTGGGTTGCTGTATGTGCTGGATGATCGTGCGCATGGCAATCGGTGCAGCCTCGTCAAGTGGATAGCCGTAGACGCCGGTGCTGAGCGCGGGAAAAGCAATGCTTTTTAAGCGGTACTGCTCGGCGAGATCGAGGCAACTCTGGTAGGCGCTTGCCAGCAGCCGCTCATCCTCTTTTGAGCCGGAATAGATGGGGCCGACGGCATGGAAGACGTACTGTGCGGGCAATCTTCCCGCCGTTGTGGCTACGGCGCTGCCGGTGGGGCAGCCGCCGATGCTGCGGCATTCCTCCATGATAGCCGGTCCGCCCGCGCGGTGAATAGCGCCATCAACGCCGCCGCCGCCGCGCAGGCCGCTGTTTGCAGCGTTGACGATGGCATCGACGCGCACCTCTACAATGTTGCCTTTGAGCAGCGCCAGCGTGACACCGCTGATTGTGCGCGTGTTCATGAATAGTTCTCCCATCTAGAGCAGCAGCCCGAAAGGCTCCTCCAGCAGGTGCTTGACCTCTTGCAGGAAGCGCGCCGCCGTTGCCCCATCGATGGCGCGGTGATCGGATGAGAGTGTGACTTTCATACGGTCACGCACTGCCACCTGTCCATCGACGACCACCGGAGTGGGAGTGATCGAGCCAACCGCCAGGATTGCCGACTCTGGCGAATTAATGACGGCGGTGAAGCTATCGACATCGAACATACCCAGATTGCTGATGGTAAAGGTGCCGCCGGAGAGATCCTCCGGCCGCAGTTTGCCGGAGCGCGCTGCTTCCGCCAGCCTCTGCGCTTCGCGCGCGATATCCAGGATGCCGTGCTGCTGCGCGTTGTGGATGACTGGCACGATCAATCCCTGCTCAAGCGCGACAGCTATGCCGATATGCACCTGCTTCTTCTGGATCAGCTTGTCTTCTGCGAATGAGACATTCACCTGCGGCATCTTTACCAGGGCGCGCGCCACCGCCTTTATAATCAGGTCATTGAAGCTGACTTTGACCGACGATGCATCGCTGGCAGCATAGGCGTTGATCTGTTTGCGCAGTTCCGCCAGTTTGCCGGTATCGATGATGCTCGTGACGTAGAAATGCGGCGCGGTCTGCATGCTCTGGCTCAGGCGCCTGGCAATGGTGCGGCGCATAGCAGAAAGTGGTATTTCGATGACTTCGCCGCTATCAACGAATGCAGGCGCCGGTTCAACCACTGGAACGAATGTAGGCGAAGGCGCGGGTGCTGTATGCGCCAGCGCGGCCTCAACATCCATCTTGATGATGCGCCCATTTGGGCCGGTGCCACGAATCTGCTTGTAATCGACGCTCTGCTCTTCGGCAAAACGACGGGCGAGCGGCGAGATGAAAATACGCCCCTGCGCATCGTATGACACGGGCGCGTCTTTCACCTGTGTAGCTGTCTGCGAAGTCGAGTTTTGCGCGGCGGGAGATGGCTGTGTTGATGGCGCTTGCTGCCTGGTCGCAGTTGAAGATGTACCTGTAGCTGGTGGCGCGACAGCTTCTTTATTGTTCGCGCTGCCTGAGATCCCCTCTGGCAGTGGTTCATCAGGCGAGCCGATGAGGGCAATACCCGCCCCGATGGGGGCCGATTTGCCTTCGGAAACGAGTATCTTGCGCAGCACCCCGCTGGCGAAGGATTCAATTTCGATATTGACTTTATCGGTTTCGACCTCTGCCAGTGATTCGCCTTTTTTCACGGCGTCCCCTTCATGTTTAATCCAGCGGAGGATCTTGCCTTCTTCCATTGTATCACCCATCTTGGGCATTTCCACCGTTTTCATTGTCTTGTTCTTTCTCTATGCCAATCCAGGTTTATGTGCGTACCAGGGCTGCTGGTACAATCGCTTTAGCTGCTTTCACAATAGAATCTTTATTTGGTATGGCGAGGCGTTCCAGTGGCTTCGAGTAGGGCATGGGCACATCCGCTCCGGTCACGTGCTGGATAGGGGCATCGAGATAGTCGAAGGCGAACTCGTAGATCAGCGCGGCCAATCCCTGGCCTGTGCCGTAGTATTTCCAGCCTTCCTCGGCGATAACGACGCGGTTGGTTTTCTTTACCGAGTCGACCAGCAGGTCGATATCGACAGGCCGGACGCTGCGCAGGTCGATGACTTCCGCGTCGATGTCCTCTTTAGCCAGGTCTTCGGCGGCTTGCAGCGTCACATGCAGCATGCGCGAAAAGGTGAGGAGTGTCACGTGCCGGCCCTCGCGTTTCACCTCTCCGCGATCGAGCGGGACCATGTATTCGACGCCTTCATCTGGCACTTCACCTTTTATATTGTAGAGCAGTTCATGTTCGATAAAAAGCACCGGGTTGGGGTCGCGCACGGCAGATTTGAGCATGCCTTTGACGTCGTATGGTGTGGCCGGGGTGACTACTTTCAGGCCGGGGATATGCGCGTACATGGCTTCTAACATTTGCGAATGCTGCGCGCCGCGCTGCGCGCCGCCGCCGCCGGGCATGCGAATGACCAGAGGGATCTGCGGCTGGCCGCCAAACATGTAGTGGAATTTAGCCGCGCTGTTGATAATCAGGTCGCTCGCCAGCAGGCTGAAGTTGATGGTCATCAGTTCGAGAATGGGGCGCAGACCGCCCAGCGCCGCGCCGATGGCTGCGCCTGTAATCACCTCTTCCGCCAGCGGGGTGTCGCGCACGCGCTTCTCGCCAAACTCTTCGAACAGTCCTTTGCTAACGGCATAGGTGCCCCCATAGCCGGCGATGTCTTCACCCATGATAAAAACACGCTCGTCGCGCAGCATCTCTTCGCGAATCGCCTCGCGCAGCGCATCACGATAGGTTAAAGTACGCATTCTCTGTTATTTCCTCTCGTAGCGGAACGAAAGCGCGCTGGAATTATCGACCATTACATCGGTATACAGTTCTTCGAGTGTGGGGTCAGGGCTGTTCTCGGCAAAGTCTGCCGCGTCTTCTGCGGCCTGGGTAGCCCTGGCGTCGTTTTCGTCAAACTCTGGCTGCGTCGCGAGACCTTGCTCCAGTAATTTCTTCTCAAAGATGCCAATGGGGTCGCGCGTATTGCGCCATTGTTGTTCTTCCTCACGCGTACGGTAGTAGGTAGGATCGGTCATGGAGTGGCCGCGAAAACGGTAGGTCTTGATCTCCAGCAGGCTTGGGCCATCGCCGCTGCGCGCGCGTTCTACGGCGCGTTTAGCCGACTCGTAGACGGCAACTACATCCATGCCATCGATCTGCTCGCCGGGCATATTATAGGCCGCGGCGCGCGGCAGGAGCGAATCGACAGCCCAGGCTTTCTGGACCGCCATACCCATCGAATACTGGTTGTTTTCGCAAATATACACAATAGGCAGTTTCCAGAGCGATGCCAGGTTCAGCGCTTCGTGAAACGCTCCCTCATCTACCGCGCCATCACCAAAGAAA
>DATGGW010000074.1:0-9731 GCA_035308345.1 Ktedonobacteraceae bacterium
CTCCGCCGAGATCAGCGCGACGGGCGCCAAGATCGTGGTGGAGCGGGAGATGTTCTTCCACTACAGTCACCAGGCCAACGGGCGCAGCCTCTCCGCAACAGGGGGCTCCGATGCGCTGGGCCAGCCTGGGCCAGCCGCCAAGTCCCTCTACAGCTTCGCGGAGGGCTACACCAACGTGGACTATGACGAGTGGCTGACCTTGCAGAACCCCACCGCCAACACAGAGACGATCTGGATTACCCTCTATAACGCGCTGGGGCAAACCCACATCACCTCGGTGAGCGTTCCAGGACAGTCTCGCGCAACCGTGGATATCGACGGAGCCGTGCTCTCTTCTCTCTACCAGAGTGCCGACGGTTTCAAGGGCTTTGAGGTGTCGATGACGGTACAGACGACCAGCGCTGGCGCTGTCTTCGTGGCGGAGCGTCCCATGTACTGGAATGCTTCCGGCACCCAGGGCGGCAGCGCTATCATCGGCTACACCGGCGGCTAAATCGAGCGGGCGGGGCTTTTGCCCCGCCCACAATATAAAGATCGGCCAGGAGCCTGGTTGTATCTTTACACACACTGATGCCTTCTGCTTCTGGGAGGGCATAATCAGATAACAGGTATGGCTGCGCTCAGCATCTCTCGCCGGTCCTCACGGAGATGCTTCGCTGCGCTCAGCATGACCGGGGAGAGCGGCGCATTTCAAAAAACCTCCCCGTGTAAGCCCTTGCGGTCGCCCTGGAAGCCCAACACCCGCCAGCAATAATTTACAGACCCAGGTAACATTGGCTAAAAAAGTGGTTTGCCAATGCACTCGCCCATGTAGTATTGTTATGGGAGAGCACACAACCAGGTGACCTGGCTTTTGCCAGCAGCCCTGGCCACAGGGACAATCCGAGGAGATTTTTATGAGCATCCAATCGATCAACCCCGCCACAGAAGAAGTTTTGAAAACATTTGAGCCATTTAGCGCCGCCCAGATAGAGCAGGCTCTCTCAGAAGCGCGCCAGGCTTTTTTACACTGGCGCGACACGTCTTTTGCAGAACGGGGCGCGCTATTTCACAAGCTTGCTACCTACCTGCGCGACCACAAAGAGGAGCTGGGCCGTCTTGCCACATTAGAAATGGGCAAGCCCATCGCCGAAGCGATAGCCGAAGCAGAGAAATGCGCGTGGAACTGCGATTTTTATGCCGACAATGCCGCAAAGTATCTCGCGGACGAGCCGGTGACCACCAATGCGACTAACAGTTATGTCGAGTACCAACCGCTGGGCGTGGTGCTGGCCCTCATGCCCTGGAACTACCCTTTCTGGCAGGTTTTCCGTTTTGCCGCGCCCGCGTTGATGGCTGGGAATGCTGCCGTCTTGAAGCACGCTTCCAATGTATCGATGTGCGCTCTGGAAATTGAGCATATCTTCCAGGAGTGCGGATTCCCGCGGGGCCTATTTCGGACGGTACTGGTGCCAGGGGCCGAGACGAGCCGCCTGATCGCCGACAAACGTATCGCGGCTGTTACCCTCACGGGCAGCGATACTGCCGGCGTCGCGGTAGCCGCAGCCAGCGGGCAGTCTCTGAAGAAAAACGTGCTGGAATTGGGCGGCTCTGATGCCTTTATCGTGCTGGAGGATGCCGATCTCGACGGGGCTGCGCAGATGGCCGCGCGCGCGCGCTTCCAGAACACCGGCCAGAGCTGCATCGCAGCCAAACGCTTTATCGTGGTCGAGTCCGTCGCAGGCGCATTTCAGGAAAAATTCGTGGAGGCAACGAAAAAGTTAAAGGTGGGCGATCCATTCGACAGCGCAATACAGATCGGGCCAATGGCGCGCGGCGACTTGCGCGATGAACTGACAAGACAGGTCGCGGAGACCGTAAAAATGGGTGCGCGCGTTTTACTTGGTGGGAAGCCGGTGGAAGGCAAGGGCTACTTCTATGAGCCAACCATCGTCACCAACGTAACTCCCGCTATGCCCATGTTTCGCCAGGAAACCTTTGGGCCTGCCGCCGCCGTGATTGTGGCCCGCGACGCTGAACACGCGGTGGAATTAGCCAACGACTCAGATTTCGGCCTGGGCGGCAATCTGTGGACGCGCAACATCGAGCGTGGGCGTGCGCTTGCGCGCCATATCGAATCCGGCGCGGTCTTCATCAATAGCATGACCGCTTCCGATCCGCGTCTCCCCTTTGGGGGTGTCAAGCGCAGT
The DNA here is from genome assembly GCA_035308345.1 of Ktedonobacteraceae bacterium. Taxonomy (GTDB): domain Bacteria; phylum Chloroflexota; class Ktedonobacteria; order Ktedonobacterales; family Ktedonobacteraceae; genus CF-113. Next base: position 2,190 of record DATGGW010000074.1, read on the forward strand.
GGCTATGGCCGCGAGCTCTCCTCGTTTGGTATCCGCGAATTTGTCAATATCCAGACGGTGTGGATCGGGCCAGCGGTCAGTCCGCAGCCAACAAAGGCAGCAACGGAGTAATACTTTTTAGGAGAAACTTGTGTCAGCGACAAATGAGCAACAGTCAAAGGACTGGTGGGCAGAAGGGGACACACCGGTGCGTGCCGGTTCCCGCGTGACCTATCTCGTAGATGGTCGCACCGTTATGCTCACCATGTGCCGCCATTTTCTAATGGCGCGCAAGTACATCTATTTCGCGAACTGGGGTTTCAGCCCCGACACGCGCCTGGTGCGCGGCAAAGATCACCGCGCCGGGCCAGATGGCAGCCCCGAACAGCAAGCTCTGCTGGAAGAACTGCGCAGCGCGGAACTGGGCGAAGCCGAAATCGCCTTCTGGGCCACCCAGGAGCTTACCGTCCAGAATGTGCTCGCGTATATGGTGAGAAAAGGAGTCGAGGTCAAGGTATTACTCTGGGAATGCTCGAAACTTTTTTCACACTACAAACCGCAGACTGCGCACGAGCAACTCACGGCGGTTGGCGTTACCTGCCTGCTCGATGACAGTTCAAGAGGACTGCTGCATCATCCTGTCGAGTCATTGCACCAGAAAATCACTGTTGTAGACGGCACTCATGCTTTCGTCGGCGGCATAGACCCGCTCATCGAACTGAACGGCGACTTTGATCGATGGGATATTCCCCTGCATCATTATGCTGCCGAATTGCGTCGCAACTCTCTTAATCCGGCCCCGCATTCCTGGCATGACGCGCATGCCATGATCGAGGGAACGGCGGTGGGCGATGTTGAACTCAACTTCCGCCAGCGTTGGAACGACCTGGTCGAGCGGCATCACTGGGACAGCAAGTTAATCACACTTGAGCACCCCATGCCAACTCCCGTAGAAAGCCAGAGCATCGTGCAGATTGCGCGCACTATCCCACAGCATACCTACAGCTTCGACGCAGATGAGGGCGTGCAGGGCATTGCACAACTCTACGCCAGAGCATTCGCCAACGCGCAGCATTTCATCTACCTGGAAAACCAGTATTTCTGGTTGCATGCCTATTTTGGCCTGGATATGGCCAATGTGGGGCCGGATAGCCCCGACATGGAGCGCAACATACACGAACTGAGTGCGGCCCTGCAGCGCGGCGCAGCGGTCTCGATTGTGCTTCCAGATCATCCTAACGTCGGGCGCGCCTTCACGGACGCCGGGTTGGAACGCCTGCGCCAGGAAGCCCCGCAAGCGGCAGCGGAGGGGCGTATCCAGGTATTTTGCCTCGGCACATCTATGAACCTGGACGGCATCGAACACTACCGGCCTGTCTACGTACATGCAAAGGTTGCCGTCATCGACGATACCTGGTCCACTGTTGGCTCCGGCAATCTAAATAATCGCGGCATGCACGATGATACCGAGATGAATGTCGCCGTGCTCGATCGCAGCCTTTCACAGGGGTTGCGCTTGATGTTGATAGGGGAGCATCTTGGTCTTTTCGACGAGGATGATCTCTTTGTGGTGGCGCGCCATCTCGGCCATCAACGCCAGAGCGCGAAGGCGGAGCAGCGCGCGCTCGAAGTCCAGCATGCCCTGCACAAGATGCTGAGCGATCCAATGGTGGGTCTGGGTCAGATGATGGAAAACGCGCGCGAAAACCTGCAGCGTTATAAAGCGCGGCAGCCCCTCGTCGGCCACCTGCTGCCGTATCTGACGGCAGAAGAGGCCAGGCGCGAGGGGCTGAATTTCCGCGAAAAGGTCGGCTGGCTCGAAGAAGCGTAATTTAAATTTGTTCGAGATAGCGGCGGCGGTCCCAGTTGGTGACCGCCTTATCGTACTCTTTGACTTCCCAGCGGCGCGTAGCGACAAAATGTTCGACAAAGTCTTCGCCCAGGTACTCCTTCACCAGTGCGCTTTTCTCCAGCAAATCGGTCGCGGCGGAGAGATTACGAGCCAGTGGCCGAATGTGGCCGCGCTCAATGGCGCGAGTCACCGTCTCCGTGTCATAGGCGTTCCCTTGCAGACGCTCAGGAAGTTCCATCTTGCGCTCGATACCATACAGGCCACTGGCGAGTGTGGCAGCGAATACCAGGTAGAAGTTGGCATCCGCGCCGGGAACGCGGTTCTCGACACGAATGGCGCGCTTGCCGTTGTTGATTATGCGAATGGAGCATGTGCGATTATCCATGCCCCAGGTGGTATTCAACGGCGCCCAGGTGCCTTCGACATAGCGTTTGTAAGAATTGATCACAGGCGCATACAAAACCATGCATTCCGGCAACTTTTCCAGCACACCGGCTAGAAACTGGCGCATCAACGCGGACATATGCCCCTCGGCGTTCTCATCCCAGAAAAGGTTGCGTTCGCGATTTCTGTCCCACAGGCTAAAGTGCGAATGCCCACTGCTGCCGTCTTCCTGGTCGTTCCACTTCGCCATGAAAGACGCGGTCAAACCCATCTGGTGACAGATTTCTTTGACGCCCGCCTTAAAGAGCATAGTTTTATCGGCGGAAGCCACCGAATTATCATAGCGTAAATTCATCTCATACATGCCAGGGCCATGTTCGCGGTTGTAGCCTTCGATCTCAATACCATAATCGCGCATGTTACGCGCAATGCGCCCCAGCAGGCTTTCATCTGCGCTAGCCTGGCTGATGGAGTAACAGTTGAAGCCGGGATTGAGCGGCGATAGTTCCGGGCCATAGTCTTTTTCGCGCAGTGAGACCATCGTTTCGCGGAAAAAGCGAAATTCCAGTTCCGCGGCGGCTGAAGTCTCGAAACCCATGGCGCGCGCGCGTTCCACCACTTTGTTGAGAACGTAGCGCGGGGAGATCGTCACCGGGTCGCCATGTTCGGTCCACAGGTCGCAAACGCAGGAGGCGACGTTCTCTTCCCAGGGCACCAACGCAAACGTGGAAAGGTCGGGCTTCATGATTATATCGGAAAAGCCATGTTCCCAGTTGCTAAACTTGAGATTGGGAAGCACGTTTTCGGCGATGTCCCAGCCAAATAATACATCGCACTGCGCAAAACCATCTTCAATTGAACTCAAGAAGTGCTTTGCGGCGATGCGCTTGCCGCGATAGACCCCCTCGATATCGGACGAGCCAATTTTGACATATTCGACTTTCCCTGAGTCGATGAGCTGTTTAACACCAGCGAGGTCCATATGTGTTCATCCTTTCTTCAGATGATTTGCCTGGTACCCAGGCATGGAGGATGCGGTTACCATCGATATGTGGCAGGCCGGCGATTTTCCAGGCAGGGAATCTGCGCGCGAGCGCGGTCGATCTGATCCAGGTCGATCTCTGTCATAACGACCGTTGGCATATCCTGCGCCTGTGCGAGCACCAATCCCCAGGGATCGACGATCATTGAGCGCCCGAAACACTGGCGATTTGGTGAATAGCTGCCCACGTGCGCGGGAGCCACCACGTAGCAGAGATTCTCGATGGCGCGCGCCCGCAGCAGCACTTCCCAGTGATCGCGTCCAGTGTGCAGCGTAAAACCGGCCGGAACCATGAGTACCTGCGCTCCACGCAGAGCCAGCAAGCGATACAACTCAGGGAAACGCAGATCGTAGCAAATCGACAGCCCAAATGTGATCCCGTCGATTTCAGCCGTGACAATGTCATTGCCCGGCACGATACGGTCCGACTCATAGTGCTTTTCGCCGTTAGCCAGGTTGACATCAAAGAGATGAATTTTGCTATAACGGGCTACGATCTCGCCATCACGATCGATGAGCGCGGTAGTGTTGTAGAACTTGCCCTGCAACTCCGGATGGCGCTCGACGATGCTGCCGCCATGCACAATCATGTGATACCTGCGCGCCTTCTCCTGCAGGCGTTCAATAAATGGGCCAGGGATGGTCTGCGCAGCCTCATCAAAACCAGAGTAGGGGCCAAGGTACGACCAGAATTCGGGTAAGGAGACAAATTCCGCGCCCATATCGGCAGCCTGGTCCAGAAAAAGCTCTACTTTGGACAGATTCTCGGCGGGATGATCACGCGAGTTCAACTGAATGACAGCCGTTTTGAGATGCATAGTATGGCTCCTCGCTGTGCGCAAAGTTAGGGAGCAGGCCCCAATTGACGCCTGTATATGAATAGCAGAGTAGCATGTAGCAAGCACAACGTCAAGTACAATTGTGCTACAGCGCGATGTTCTCTAATGAACATTACCAAACAAGATCAGTCATGTCTTGTCACGCTGAGCCATTCGCTTCGCTCAAGGGTAAACTCCGCGAAGGGTCTCCTGGGCCGGCAGCGAGATGCTTCGCTGCGCTCAGCATGACCAGACCGATGGTGATCGTGAAAATTCATTAGATAAAGTCAACAAAACCGCATTCTGCGGCAAAAACGCCAATGCGAATGTTTATAAATATATCGACAGCAACTAACCGCTATGTTACACTACAAGCAGAATAAATGGGGTAGGAGGGCTTTAATGTGGCTGGCATCTGGGATAGTAACTTAGGGCGTCTAAAAGGCGAAGAATTAAATATTGTAGAAGGGCATCACCAGGCGTAATGTACAAACCGCCGTTACCAGAGAATGACGAGCCATACGACATCCCGCAGTATTCCTATCCGGCTCGTCGGCGCAAATCAGTCCATGCAGATATGCCGCACCGTCGAGCGCCGGAGGGTTACCGCTCCGACGAAAAACCGGGCGAGCCAAAAATCAAGCGAGCCTCGCTCCTGCGCGAACAGCAAGAGAAAAAAGCACAACTTGATGCCAGGCGCGTTGAGGCAGCACAGCCGCAAAAGCTGGATGAACGGGAAGTATCCAGAAAGAGAACACGTCAGGCAGCGCGCAGCGAAGCGGGGAAAATACTGATCACACCTGGCCGGCGACCAACTTCCGTCTATATACCACGCGTAAATTCACGAACGCAGGAAAGCAGGCAGCCCGGCGTGCAATCCCGGCGTATATGGTCACGGCGCGGGCAGCCACGATCGATCCTCTCACGCAAGCAGGCGATCACCGGCGTGAGCCTTCTGGTAGTGATGCTGGTATTATTTATCCCTATTGCGCTGACCAGGCATAATCCGGCCAGCGGTTTTACGCCCACTACGCCAGGTGCAGATAATACACAGCCACCAGCCTTCAACGAGCAACCCGCGGCGGCTCACGAACTGGTCATTTTGCCGCAGGACACCAACCACCCTGCTCCGCCGGTCTTCGCCGCCTCGGCTTACCTGCTGGATGTTGATACCGGCAACACTCTGTATGCCTATCATCCTTTCCAGCGCCTGCCCCTGTTAAGCACAACCAAGCTGATGACGGCTGCCCTGGCAATCGAGCAGGATGGTAACAACCTCAACCAGAGAATCACTATCACGGATGCCATGAGCCGCGATATCAGCCGGCTCAGCCCGGATAGCGCATTGTTTGGCATTAAAAAAGGTGAAATCTACACTCTGCGCGACCTGCTCTACGGTTTGCTTTTTGTCTCCGGTAATGACGCAGCTATCGCTATTGCTGATGTAGTGGGAGGGAATCTCCAGCATTTTGTGGACGAGATGAACCTGAAAGCACAGCAACTGGGCATGTATGACACCCATTTTATGAATCCACATGGGTTATTGGAAACAGGGCAGTATTCATGCGCCCATGACCTTGCGATACTTGGACAATACGCTATGGGTGTGCCCGCATTGCACCAGATAAGCGGCCAGATGGCCTATCACATTCCCAGGGGTGGGAACCATCCAGAGCGCTTTCTTGTCAACGAAAACCAGTTTCTATGGTGGTATCCAGGTGTAGACGGAGGGAAAACGGGCTATGATGGGCAATCTGATTACATTCAAGTAATGTCGGTCACACGCAACCATCATCACCTGATCGGCGTGGTTATGCAAACAAACAACTGGTGGACGGATATGCGCGACCTGATGAACTGGGGTTTCGACTCATTCACCTGGATTTCGCCCCGCGACGTAGATGCGCAGCATGCCATTCCCTATGATTACTTGTGGAACTTTTTCGCCAAAGACACAAAGGAGAACACAGTCCCGACCGCAGACAAAGGGCGCTACTACCAATACACCGGCTACAGCATCTCCGGGCCGATCATGGTCTACTTCGATACACATGGTGGACTAAAGACATTTGGCTTCCCTATTAAAATGATGACAGTTTCTGCTGCTTCTCTCATCAGCCAGCAGTTCGAACACAGCACAATCCAGTGCAATCTAAGCACCAATCAATGTCAGTAGATAGAATGAGGAATGAACTTAATCGGGCACAATTTTGGCAAGCGTGGCCGATTGCAGGGCCATGGCATCTCTCGCCTCTCTCCGGCGGCACCAACAGCATGGTATGGCGCGTGGAGACCTCGGAAGGAGAGCGCTATGTCCTGCACCTGTTTTCCGATCTAACCCAGCTTCCACGTCTGCGCTATGAAGTGCTCCTGATCAATGCCTTATCGAATAAAGACCTGCCATTTCGCTTTCCGCTGCCCATCAGGACGCACAGCGGAGATAGCGTAGCCTTTCTTGAGCAAGAGGCAGAAACGTGGGCATTCGCGGTCTTATCACCCTTTCTACCAGGAGAGTGCCCGGATCGCAACGATCCATCGTTAGCGCTGCCTGCCGGAGCAGCCATGGCAGCACTCGACAACGCGCTCGCAGCCCTACCTGAGATAGCAGTGCCTGCCGGGTTTGAGCCAACGTACTCGTTTGGGAGCCTTATGCGTGGGTACGCGCCTGTACCAGATGCCCTCGCGGCGGTGGAGCGCCTGCCAATAGAGCCCGACAAAGCCCGGCAGGTACAAAATATACTCGCATCTGTGCTGGAAGAGGTACCGGACCTGTATGTACGTCTGCCTCAACAACTGTTACACCGGGATTATGACCCGACAAATATCTTTATGCAGGAAGGGCGAGTAACAGCAGTCTTTGATTTCGAGTTCGCCGGCATCGACCTGCGAGTGATGGAGCTGTGCGTAGCGCTGAGCTGGTGGCCAGTCAATCTGATGGGAACAGGCAAAGAGTGGGAGGTAATTGACGCGTTTGCGATGGCTTATTTGGCCGGTTTCCCCTTGAGTGCAGAAGAATTGCAAGCCATCCCCGAAGTGCTGCGGCTGCGAGATGCCGGTTCGCTGGTACATCGTTTGGCACGCTACTTTGCCGGGCTTGAGACAGACACCACAATACTGGCGCGGGTGGAACATTCGCTGTGGAGAGAAGCGTGGTTGGTCGCTCATCGCGAGATGTTGCTACAGCATGCCAGGGCCTGGGTTGATCGGCCTGCATTGGCGGACGGGGAATGATGACCTCCACTCGCCCTGCCAGGGTATTGGCAGGGGCTTGTCCCAGTCCCTGTATTTTGCTATACTGCACGCGGTTGAGACTAAGAAAACCAACGAGGTATGAAAATAGATGGTTAAGGAATCTATACAAAATGGCAATGGCATATTTACCGCGCCATCGGGCCTGGGAAGGGCGCGGCTAGCGCTGGCGATATCGGCAGGTAAACTGGTAGGCGGCACAGGCCGCTTGCTGCGTG
>DATGGW010000075.1:0-11588 GCA_035308345.1 Ktedonobacteraceae bacterium
GATGCCGAGATAGTATTCCTCTTTGATGTCCAACTTGGATACTACCAGCACCTTTTCTACGGTTAACCCTTTGATGTCCATGCCCAGCACCCTGGCGGCGGCGGCGCGCGCCTCTGCGGGGGTATCTCCAAATTGGATGCCACCAGCCTTGCCACGCCCACCAACGTATACCTGGGCTTTAATGACGACAGGCCCACCCAGTTCGCGGGCAATTGCTTCGGCCTCTTCCGGCGAATAGGCTACTCGTCCCGGCTGAATAGGGATGCCATAGCGCGCCAGAATATCTTTGGCCTGATATTCGTGGATTTTCACAGAACGATTGCTCCTTATGCTACATCTTATATGGTAGAGAAATAAAAAACGCCTCTATAAGGGCGGCAAGAACTAGCTATTTACCCATCGTCATGCTAGCACGCGCACAATACGGTGTCAAGAATTCACCGGATAACTTTTGGCGTTACTTGATAGAATAAGAACAGCAAGACTACGCAATGACGCGATGTAAGAGGGAACCTTTGCATGACCAGAAAACCACTGGCAACATCATTTCTATTAGGAGCGAAACAAAAAACGCTCGACCAGAGCATCATCAATACGCCAGGGCCCCAAGGCTCATCAACGCGGCTCTGGCCCTGGCTAAGTATACTGCTTGTTATTGGTCTACTATTGTTGAGTGGAGTAAGCTATATCACCTGGAGCTGGCTGCACAACGCGTCTATTGCGGTTGGCTCGAAGGCGGCGCAGCAGCAAACCACCACTTTCAATGTGCAGCGCACCATTTCCTACGCCGATTTAAGTATAACCGTTCTCAGCGCTCAGTATGCGAGCTCGTTTAGCGATGATTTGATTCAGGCCGGGTCTGCGATTGCGCGCCTGAATATGCAGGTCTCCAATAAAACTCACGCCCCGATAGCGGTTGTTTACTATGATGTCGCGCGCCTGCTTGTTCCCAGGCAACAACCCATCGCACCCACAAATGTCCAGCTTGCAAGTAGTGTGCAGCCAGGGGCAACTACGAATGGCTGGCTTGATTTTCCTGTTGCGGCAGGTACGCGACTTATGAATTTAAAGCTACAGTTGGGTTCAACGGCGTTGAATGAAACGCTGGAGGTAATCCCGTTCATGGGGTCATATAGCCCTGTACGTTATACGAATCATGTCTATCCTCAATCGCTCACCATCTACTACAATTTCAAAGGGTACACTCTGTTCTATCATCTGATGAGTGTTGACGTTCGCTACTCCTACAACGGCAGCCAGGTCAAAGCGGGCCAGCAGTTCTATGTGCTGAACTGGTCAGTTGATAACCCCGGCGGTTCGGATGTCTCTCCTGGCTTCGGGTACGACTATATACGCCTGGTGGTGAATGGTGATAATCGCACACCCGTCGATAACACGCTGCCCTACACTTTTAAGGCAGCGTCAAACGGAATTGGCGGACGGGTTGTGTACGCTGCGCCTGCTGGCATGAAGACGTTGACTATCGCTTTTTTGTTGCAACTGGTGGCAGGGCAGGTTAACTACCAGGTCAATTTATGATGCTCCCTACGCTTTTGGGAAAGGATTGCTCTTTCCCTGATGCTCGTTGCTTACCGTCATATAGTTGGTTCTGCTGCGGTATCCCTGAAGCGCGTGTATTATAATCTTTCAGATTTGTTTCCATTGTTATCTCCAATCTACAGAGAGAAAAATCATTTCCAATGCTTGTTGATGTTTGATGCGCAAGGATTCGTTTCTTGCACTAAATGAAACGGCGAAACAACTGCGGGAAATCTGGTAAAATGAAGAGCAGAGGAACCAGAACCAACATCGCACCTGTCGTGTCACTAAATAAACCGACGCAAGTTATGCAGCTAACTCCGCAACCGAGCGAATGAGATCCGGAGAATAGAAGAGAGGATGAAGTGATTATTGATCATGACAATCTTGAAGAGTTTCAAGATCCGCAGAGCTATGATGTGGAGGTGGAGATGATATCTGGTTCTGATATCGATCTCGCCTTTGTTGAGGAGTTGATCCATACCCAGGGCGGACCACTGCTTGACCTGGCGTGTGGAACGGGGCGCATAGCTCTTCGTTTCGCGGAGCAGGGGTATCAGGTGACGGGGGTGGATATCAGCGCTCCAATGATCGAGTGGGCACGCCACAAGGCAAGTCAGCGAGGTCTACCCGTAGAATTGCTCGTCGCTGATGCGCGTTCGTTCCAGCTCCAGAAGCGTTTTTCCCTCATTTATATGCTGGGTAACGCCTTTCAACTTTTTCTCACGCGTAGCGACCAGGAGGCGATGCTCGGGTGTGTGCGGGAGCACCTGCTGCCAGTGGGATGTTTTCTCTTTGGGACGCGCAATCCCTCACGCTATAACCTCTATGAATGGGGGAAATCCGAGCAGAACACCTATACGGCTCCTGACGGCAAGCAGGTCATAGTCACCTCACACCAGGAGTATGACCATCTCACGCAAATCCAACACCACACTTTCCACACCGTACATCGAAATTGGGGTACTTCTCAGCAAGAGTCTGAGGGGAAAACGACACGTCTTGCTCTTCGCTATGTCTTTCCACAGGAGATGGAGGCTCTGCTCTTCTACAACGGCTTTGAGATTCTCTCGTATTATGGGGATTGGGATCGCCAAGCGCTGACGGAGGACAGCCCTCGGATGATTTATGTGTGTCGGAGGCGGTGACGCATTGGTAGGTGACGATGTTGAGCTATTTCGCTGAGGAGTTTCCTGAGTTTCGGGTGGGGCGCTCAATAAACCGACGAAAGTTACGCGGCTAATCCTGCAACGGAGCGAACCAGATCAGGAGAGTCGGCCATGTCCCGAAAAAAGGAGGTAACCGCCTCCATCAGTCGCTCCATGGTTTGGAAGAAGTAGTTATGCGTGACCTGACGACGCAAGTGCTTCCAGAACCGTTCAACCGGATTGAGCTTGGGAGAATAGGTTGGCAAACAGACCAATTCAATTGCCTCCTGATGCTCAGACAAAAAGGCTTGAACAGGCTTGGCAAAGTGGATGCGATAATTGTCGACGACCACGTACTTTTTGCGCTCAGGTGGGCTGGCATCAGAAGGAGTCAATTGTGTGAGCACCGAGCGAAACAAGGCATTATCCTTATGCTCCCCCGTGGCCCAGTACAGCTTGCCACTGATCCAGTGGATGAGTCCGGCCCCATACTGCTCTTTGTTCTGTCGTGGGGTCTCGATCGACCGTTGGTGTCCTTGCTTGCTCCAACACCGCATGACACCGGGCAGGAGCGCGAGATCGACCTCATCCTCATAGTACAAGTCGATCTCGCCAGCCAGAGCACGCTGCTGCAACTCGTGCAAGCGAGCACACTTCTGGTCATACTCAGGATCGGGACTGCTGACCGAAAGCACCGGGCGCTGCACGCTATAACCCTGCCGATGTAAGGTGCGGCGCACACTGCTTTCATCGACCTCCAGTCCAGTGTGCTCCTTCAAGGCCAGGGCCAACAATTTGGTGATCCACGTCGAGAAAGGATAGTGCAAGTCTCTGGGATCACTTTCGACCAGGTCCAGCAGTTTCTTGAGATACTCTTCCGTGATTTTGGCGGGGCGTCCCACTCGCTCCTGAGGCAAGAGCCCTTCCAGGCCGGATCGGTTAAAAGCGTGAATGCAACGGGCAACGGTATCTTCACTGCTAAAGAGCAGCGCAGCGATTTGAGGGACGCTATAATGCTGAGTAGACAGCAAGATCATATGGCATCGGCTTTTCAAGCCGACGTGCGTGGTTGCTGATAAAGCCGCTGGATCCATTCCTGTTCTTCAGGCAACAACGGGCGTACATAGACTTCGCTCGGTCTGCTCATGGGCCATTCCTCATTTGCTTTCGTGATACTGCTCTTCATTTTATCAGATTTCCCGCAGTTGTTTCGCCGGGTTATTTAGTTCAATAGTAAGGGAAAATCATATGAAGCGTATTGGAGGAAGATGGGAAAGTTCTCATGTTCTCTGGAAGAGGTCCCCGGCGAATCCAGGACTGCCCTGGATCCGTCAGGGAGTTAGAGCCACAGTCAGCAACCGCTGAGCGGAGTAATCTCGTCGCCGCTGTGCGGCAGCGCGCTATTAGCCGATGTCGATGCTCGTGGCAGTGATGCTCCCATCGCTGTTGTGCGTTCCCATGACGCTAATGCGGGTGCCAACCTTGATCGCGCTCGCGGTGACACTTTTACCAGCCTGGGAATACTGGGTGCTCGCTGTCGTGTGGATCGTGACCGAGGCGCCACTCGACGTTTTAGCCACGATCGTATTGCCATTGACGCTCGACACGGTCAGCGCTTCGCACTGTCCACGCGCTCCCGGTGCAGCAGCCTGGGGATTGTTGAAACCTCCAGATGCAAAAGGCGCTTGAGAGCCGTTGAAGCTTCCCTGGGCGAAGGCCAGCGTTTGGGAGCTACTTGTGCCTCCCTGCGCGAGGGCCGCGGCTTGTGCCGTGCCATTCGACGAAGCCATTACTGCGCCTACGCCCAGGGCGAGCATAAAGGCAAGGGCCAGGCCCCCAATCAAGAGCCACCTGCGCCCGCGTCGACGCGGAGCAGGCGGTTGATCTAGCCGGGTCCAGGCCATCTCTACATCGTTTTTCATTCGTGTACCTTCTTTCTTTAGAGTGAACTATTGCGGCGTATTCATGCGCCGCAATCGAAGTATAAAGCGGGGAAATGTGATAGCAATTAGAATAAAATGAGGAATTTCACATCTCTTTCCAATATTATTTCAATGAAGCGATGCTATTCTTCAAACGAGAGCGGAAGAGAGGGAGTACAATGGGAGACAATGCTTGAGGAAGTAGTGTCGACTAACGAGGCAGCACTTCATTGGCAAAAAAGGGAAAAAAGCATGCATATTCTTGTAGTGGAAGATGAGCAGCGCCTGGCGTATCTGTTACGCCGCGTCCTGCTGGAAGAGCGTCACACCGTAGACCTGGCGCACGACGGGCACGCGGGGCTTGACCTGGCCCTCTCCGACACCTATGACGCGGTAATACTTGATCTGATGCTGCCTGGTATTGACGGGCTCGAGGTGTGCCGCCAGCTGCGTGCCGAACACATTATGACACCCGTGCTGATGCTCACCGCGCGTGGAGCGGTAGAGGACCGTGTGACGGGTCTCAATGTGGGGGCCGATGACTACCTGACCAAGCCGTTCGCCATGGAGGAATTGCTGGCGCGCGTCAACGCCCTGCTGCGCAGGCGCGATCGTCGTTTTGATGAATCCTCTCAGCTTTCGGTGGGTGATCTGATACTCGACCTGGTGCGGCACGAAGCGCGCCGGGACGGTCGTGTCATCGAGCTGACAGCCAAGGAGTTTGCCCTGCTGGAATACCTGATGCGCCATCCAGGGCGTGTGCTCACGCGCACGCAAATCGTTGACGCAGTCTGGCGCTACGACCTGGAGGCGCTCTCGAATGTTGTGGATATTTACATTCACTACCTGCGCGACAAGATTGACCAGGGCTTCGCGCATCCATTAATTAAGACGGTGCGCGGTGTAGGCTATAAGATCGAAGCGTAGCACGGCGAGAGGGAGTTACAGCATGAACTGGAGAAGCCGCGCCTGGAGAGCAGGGCATCGAGGCAGGGCTCTTCACTCGCGAGAAGCAGGAGCAGTTCTGTTTCAGGGACTGCGCATTCGCCTGACGCTCTGGTACTGCGGGGTATTGGGCGCGGCTCTGGTGCTCTTCGGCGTGGCGCTTTACCTTGGGACTCAATACTTCCTTCTCACGCCTATCGAGTCAGACGCCCAGGCGCATGCCGGAGTGCATGTGAATGAATGGTACACGGGAGCGCTTGATCGCGCCTGTCCGCTCGTGGGTCCTCAGGGTCAATTCGGCCCGCCGGGCGGCCAGGGTTTCCAGATGCCCGAACTGGCTGTGTGCTTTGACCAGAATGGCAATTTGCTGCAAGACGAAAGTACGACAGGACTTCCATCCGCTTTTCTAATGAATAACCTGGTGAAGACGGCCTTACAAACGGGCCAGCCAGCCCACGATATCGTCGATGCAGGAGGCACGACCGGGCAGATCTTTCGCTACGCGCAGGTAGTCCCCAACCCGACGGGGAGTGGAAGCGCAGGCGTAGTGCTGATTGGCGAGTCCGTCCAGGCGCAGGAATCCGCGTTGTCGTTGCTGCTGAGGCTCTTGCTGGGCATTGGCGGGGTGGCATTACTGGGGGCGGGAGTGGGCGGGTTGTTCCTGTCGAACCGAGCGTTGGCCCCGGCGCGACTGGCCTGGACCAACCAGCAGCGCTTTATCGCCGATGCCGCGCACGAATTGCGCACCCCGCTGACGCTGCTGCGCGCGGATGCCGAGGTCGTATTGCGAGGTCGCGAGCGCCTTGGGGTGGAGGATGCGGCGCTGTTGGAGGATATCGTTGCTGAGGCGCAGCATATGTCGAATCTGGCCACCAATTTGCTGACACTTGCCCGCCTGGACAACAGCGCTCTGCATCGAGAACACGAAGTGGTGGACCTTGCTGAGCTGGCTCAAGAGGGAGTGCAACGGGTACAGGCCCTGGCCGAACAGCGCGGTATCACGGTTCAGACAGAGAATAGCGGTGTGCCCTGCGTGATTGGGGACCCGATGCTGCTGCAGCAGGCGGTGCTAGCGTTGCTCGACAATGCCATCAAATACAGTCGTCAAGGCGGCAATGTCATCGTACATACCGCCGCGCAGGAGGGACAGGCGCTCCTGGAGGTGCGTGACAGCGGGATCGGCATCGCAGCCGAGCACCTGCCGCGCCTGGGTGAACGCTTCTACCGGGTGGACAAGGCCCGCTCGCGTGAGGCGGGAGGCACGGGCCTCGGGCTCTCCATAGCACGAAGCATCGCAATTGCTCACGGCGGTTTGCTCTCCCTCTCCAGCGTTCCTGAGCACGGTACGACGGTGACGCTCACGCTGCCCCTGGCGTCTGGGACGCTGCCCGATTACCCGGACGATATACCGGAAAGCATGTCATACAAGGAGGAATTATGAAGAAACGTTACTTCTGGCTGGCCGGAATTGGCCTTGTCCTCATCATTATCGTTGCTGGAATGATATACACCGCGCATTTCGCCAGCGCCGTCACCCAGTCCCATACGGCGTCGGGGGCTGCAACGGCCACCGGAACGCCCATTCCATTAACCGAAACAAGTACCTTTCAGATCGTGTCCGCCCAGACCACCGCGTCCTATAGCGTCTATGAAAACCTGATCTTCCAAAATAAACCGAATAATGATGCGTTTGGCACGACGCATTCGGTGCAGGGCAGTTTCCACATACGAACCGGTGCATCCCCGCTTGTCGCGGCCATGAATATCACTGTCGACTTGAGGACATTGCAATCGGATTCGTCGAGGCGTGATAGCTTCATTCAACAGAACACCCTGCAAACGGATACCTATCCTGATGCGACGTTCGTCTCTGTCAGCACGCAAGGCTTACCTGCGAGCTACAGCGATGGACAAGCCGTTCATTTTCAACTGACCGGCAACCTGACAATGCACGGCAAAACCAACAAAGAGGTGTTTGACGTGCAGGGAAAGGTCGTGGGCAAGACGATCACAGGCACGGCGACCAGCACCATCTACATGACGGACTTCGGCATCCAGCCGCCAAACCTGGCCAACATCGCGATTGCCCAAAATAAGGTACTCATCACTATCACCTTCACGGCGAAAGAGGCTTAACTGCGTATAAACGCCAGCACTTCATCGAACTTCTTTTGCATCAACTCGTTGGTGTTGGCTTCGAGGTTCAGGCGCAGCAGTGGTTCTGTATTGGAGGGGCGCACGTTGAACCACCAGTCGCCAAAATCGATGGTGATGCCGTCGAGGTGATCGACGGATTGCGCCCGCGCGCCATAGTGCTCTTCGAGCGCTCTTAGTTTGCCCTGTACGTCGCTCACTTCGGTGTTGATCTCACCGCTTCTCACCCATTTGTCGAGCGGCTTGAGCAGTTCGGAGAGTGGTTTGCCTTCAACAGAAACGAGTTCCAGGGTGATGAGTAAAGCGATCAGACCAGAGTCGGCAAAGTAGTTGTCGCGGAAATAGAAATGGCCGGAGTGCTCGCCGCCGTAAATGGCGTTGAGGCGGCGCATCTCGGCTTTGATATAGGAATGGCCGACGCGCGTGCGCACCGGTTTTCCACCCAGAGAACTCACCAGTTCAGGCACGCTTTTGGAGACGATCAGGTTGTAGAGTATGGTTGAGCCGGGCTGCTTGCGCAACAGGCTCTGCGAAACGACTGCTGTTACCATCGAACCATCCACCACTTTGCCGTGCTCGTCTACCGGGAACATACGATCGGCGTCGCCATCGAAGGCTGCGCCGAGATCAGCGCCAACTTCGCAAACTTTCTTCTGCAAATCTTCCATGTTCTGCGGCTCGATTGGGCTGGCCGGATGATTGGGGAAGTTGCCGTCAAGCTCGAAGTATAGTGGCACCAGCGTACAGGGCAGGTACTTGAAGACGCGCGGCATGAGCATGCCGGCCATACCGTTGCCCGCGTCTACCACCACCTTGAGCGGCCTGACCTTGCTTACATCGATAAATGAAAGGGCATGCTGGATAAATGCTTCTGTCACGTCGCGCTGGATGACCTGGCCTTTGCTGGCAGGCTCTGGAAATTCGCCGCGTATTGCGAGGTCGCGAATATCCGCCAGCCCTGTTTCCAGGCTGATGGGGAAAGCCTGCGCGCGGCAAAACTTCATGCCGTTGTATTGCTTTGGATTGTGCGAGGCGGTAATCATAACGCCCGCGTGGTAATTGAACTTGCCTACGGCGAAGTACAGTTCGTCGGTGGTGGTCAAACCAAGTTCGATGGCGTTGACACCCTGGTCGGTGATGCCGCGCAGCACAGCCGCTGCCAGCGCCGGTGACGAGAGGCGCATATCGCGCCCAACGGCGATTTCTGGAGCCTGCAAATAGAGGGCTGCTGCCCGACCAACGCGATAGGCGATCTCATCGTTGAGATCTTTTCCGTAAATCCCGCGTATGTCGTATGACGAGAAAATAGCAGGATCGATGTTGACCTGTGAGCTGCTCAAAAGTTACCTTCCCCTTCTCCTTATTTCTAACAGTACCCAGGGTTCGCCTGAGCTGCGCGGATCATAGATCGGACCAACCTCCACAAAACGGGCTTTTGCGAAAGCGCGCCGCGCGGGTTTATTGGCAAGCGCGGTTTCCGCGTAGACTCGCGCCAGCCCGACCTGGCTAAAAAGGTATTGCACCAGCGTGCGGATGGCCTCCGGCCCGTAGCCTTTGCCCCAGCGAGTCTTATCACCCAGACCCAGGCCTACCTCTGCCTGGGCCGTGCGGTAATCGAGATTGAAATAGGTGATCGTGCCAATGGGGATATGCTGTTCGTCCTCAATGATGTACCAGAATTGCCTGCCATTGCCACGCACGTAGTTACGTTCAAAAATGGGCAGAAATTCGGCCAGCGTCTGCGAATATGGGCGATGAGGGTCGTAACGCCATACCTCGTCGTCCCTTTCCCAATAGAAGACGTGCTGCGCATCCTGCATGGTCGGCGGGCGTAAATAGACGCGCTCGCCGTGCAACATGCCCTGCGTATTGTAATGTTGTGTTTCAGTCATAGCGGCCGTTCTCCGAAATTTATCAGAAGTTTTTTAAGCCCCGTTCAGGCCCAATTCATGCGCGAAGCTTGTGCCTGCCGCGAGCGGTTCTACTCCAAATGCCTGCGCCAGGGTTTGTCCAAGATCAGCATAGGTTGAGCGCACTCCAAGATCGACCCCGGCTCGCACGGGTTCGCCGTAGGCCAGCAGCGGCACCATCTCGCGTGTGTGGTCGCTGCCCCTGTAGGTCGGGTCGACACCGTGATCCGCGCTGAAAAAGATGGCATCGCGCGCTTGCATGACCTGCTGGACCTGCGCGAACCATGAGTCTACGTCGCGCAGCGCCTGCGCATAGCCCTGGCTATCACGGCGATGGCCCCACAGCATATCGAATTCAACGAGGTTGACGAACAGCAGCCCCTCGAAGTCGCGCTCCAGCCAGCGCAGCGTGGCGGTCATACCGTCGCGGTTGGTCTCGGTATGATCGCGTTGCGTCAATCCGCGGCCCGCGAAGAGGTCTTCGATCTTGCCAATGCCAATCACCTCTTTACCGTTGTCTTTCAGGACATCCAGAAGGGTAGTTCCCAGTGGTGCGAGCGAGAAGTCGCGCCGGTGTTCGGTGCGCTTGAAGTTGCCCGGCGTGCCGGTGAAAGGACGGGCGATGACGCGGCCAACGGCGTTTTCTCCGGTAAGCTGGGCTCTGGCGACGCGGCACATATGATACAGTTCCTCGAGCGGTATGACATCCTGGTGCGTGGCGACTTGAAAAACGCTGTCTGCCGAAGTATACAGAATGGGTTGGCCAGTGCGCACGTGCTCTTCACCCAACTCCTTGATGATCTCGGTGCCTGAAGCGGGTTTGTTGCCGATTACCTTGCGCCCGATAGCCTGCTCGAATTGCTCGACAACGTCGGGTGGGAAGCCGTGCGGATAGGTTGGCAATGGTTTTTGTAAGACGATGCCGGTCATCTCCCAGTGTCCAGTTGTGCTGTCCTTGCCCGCGCCTGACTCGGCCATACGCCCAAATGATCCTTTGGCATGGCCGGTTGGCGGCGTACCCTGGATGGGGGTGATATTTCCCAGGCCGATACTGCCCAGGTTTGGCAGTTGCAGGCCGCCGATGGCCTGCGCGCAATGTTCAAGCGAGCTGGCCCCGTCATCGCCGTAGGCATGCGCATCGGGGTTCGCGCCCGCGCCCACACCGTCCAGCACCACCAGGATGACCCGTCTAATCTTGCTCATCGTTAAATCCTGATTTGTTCCAGCTTTGCATGCACCGGCAATGGCGCTCCAATCAACGGTAATGCGTAGTCATAAAATGCCTGCGTGACCATTGTTTTGCTGCTATCCAGGTAGTCGTCGGGCATTAAGCGCTGCGTGTTGGCTACTTCATCTAGAGCTACCAGTCCGGTCGAGCAGTGATATGCGGGTTCGGTAAGGCGTATCAATGTCACCATTTTATCATGTTCGCCTTCCAGCAGCGCCCGTATGCCCATCTTTCCTACCAGGTAGGCTTCATCACGGTCGGTGATCGAGACGCTGTTCGAGGACATACGCTGTAAATCGCCCGGCTTATCGAAACGCGCGCGCAGATTTAATTCTCTGTTTACTAATTCTACCAGTTGTTGCGCGGCCCCGCTCAAAAGTGGGTGCTGAAAGGCATCCTGTCCAACCTGTCCCACCTCGCCCAATGGCTGCCCATGCTCGTCGCGAATAGTTTCAGCCGTCACAATAACCACGTAGCCAATTCTACGATAGATCTCCTCGACCTGTTTCAAGAAAAGCTGCTCGATAAAGGGTTGTTCGGGGAGCAGCAGGATATGTGGCGCGTCGTACTTATCGCGTTTTCCCAGCGCGGATGACGCGGCCAACCAACCGGCATCGCGTCCCATCGTCTCGATGACTTTGACGGGATAGTGCGAGGGTATCGATTTTGTGTTCATAGTGGAGTCCATAGTAGCCAGGGAGATGAAGCGGGCCGCACTGCCGTAGCCAGGGCAATGGTCGGT
>DATGGW010000076.1:0-4420 GCA_035308345.1 Ktedonobacteraceae bacterium
AAGCTTCACCGCTTGCTCGAAAAGGGGTACACCGCGCCCGAGCGTCACTGGATGGAGCCGAATAAGAAATTCATCGATCAGGCCCAGGCTGGTAAACGAATGGATCAGGGTGGGACTCCCATCTATGACCATATTTTTCCCATCCTGCTGCTTCAACCTGTTCACCTCTTCGACCACATGGTCGCGCACAATCCTGGAATTGTTCCACTCAGCCTTTTCCAGGGTCTTTGAGAAGACGATCTTGGGAAGCGAGTTCATCAATCCGGCATGACCAGGATCTTGCTTCACGCCTTCATTGGGCCAGAACTGGGCAAACCACTCATAGGTCACACGTCCAAATAACAGCGTATCCAGGCCCTCTAATATATCCTTGACAAAGCTGGCCATCTCTTCGTCGAAATAAGGCATATTCCACTCGATTTCTCCCTGTGGCCCGGACATAAAGCCATCCAGGGAGGTAAAGGGGGAGGCAACGACTTTTCGCATTTTTCTTCTCCTTCTCTTGTTTGATGAGAGATATCTCCGAACGTCCATCAAAAAACAGTTTTTTGATGGACCTTTTGTAACTCCCTCCATTTTACTCTGGTGCTTCTGGCCCATCAAGGGACTCATCTAAGTCGGCTAAAAGCTGTTCGATCCGCCTGATAGTACATTGGTGTCGTTCCACTTCCCGTTGCCAGCCATGCTGGCGTGCATCTTCGACGAGTTCTTGCTCAATCCGGCGACGGCGGTGTAGCCTTGGTGCATAGGCAGGTGTCGTCACAAATTTGGCGCAGGTCAGATACAGTTCACATTCACACGGCCCCTCCTGAGGAAGCCTAAGACAGCGCCCCAATTCAAGCTCGGTCTTGAAAAAGTTGTCCTGAAGCCATTGGAGATCGGTAGGAGACAATTTGCCCGCTCGCAGAGCCTCCACACTTGGTCCAGCAATCGTAGCTCCGGGACCAAGTACCGCTTGATAATCCTGGCGCACCACCGGATCGCTGATCTGTGCATAGACCATCGTCATGTGGGGGCTCGTATGGCCCAGGACGGTCATGATGGTATGAAGCCTGGATCCTTTCTCTGCGAGTTGTTTGCCGACTGTATGTCGGAAACGATGAGCGGTAATGGTGGCCTTCCCTTTTGAATCCACCAGCCCTACCTCCGCGCAGGCGGTCTGCAAAGCCCACTGAAACAGGTACTCGACCTAGAGGAGTTTGCCATGCCGGACAAAGAGGTAACGCGTTTCGATTCCGGTCAGCCGATCAGGGAAGCCACGCTCGATGGCCAGTTGTTTCCGCAGAGCCTGGACCTCCTCAATGGCGCGAGCAGCCTCTTCGTTGAGGGGCACGATGCGCTCCCGTTTTGTCTTGCCCGCCGGGAGATAGAGCCTGGCAGTTCCATCGGGATAGCGATCCAGGCACTCCAAGGACAGACGTCCGATTTCCTCACGCCTGGCCCCACTCCAGCGAGCAGTTAACAAGGCGGCCCGCTGAAACGGGCAGGGGAGGGCTCGAATGGTCATCAGGAGGCGGTCCAATTCCTGCTCAGGGATATAGCGTGGGATCCGCTGCAGCCTTTTAGGTAAATCTCCTTTGACGAACAAGGGACGCTGCGGAGCGTCTTCCCAACCCCAGGTGGCGATATCTTCGAGAAAGACTGAAAGGCGAGAGAGTTGGCCACGTCGGCTTACGACGCCGAGCGGCTTTCCTGTCTGAGGGCTGATCAGCGTTTTCATGGCCTCAGCGTATGCAATTAGCTGCTCTCGCGTGACCTCAACCCACGTTTCCACCTGCGGGTGGGTCTGCGCGATCCAGGTCATGAATTTGTACGTCGTGGTATCGAATCCCAGGACAGTGCAAGGCTCATCGGTCACCCGGCGTGTGGCCAAGTAGCGTTGGACCACGGCTTGCATGCGCGGTTTAATCACTGGGCGCGGCGCAGTGGCACGAGTAATCCGTTGTGGCGGCGTGCTGATCTGTCCCCGGTGATACAAGACGACTATACCGTGTTTCCTTTCAATGCGCATTTGTTTGATATGCCATCCTGGGGTTACACAAAAATGGACCGGTATGGTCTTTATAGCTCAGTTCAAATAACGGTGGTATACCAGACATCTCTTCCAACAGAGAGCCCCCTCTTTGTTCAGACCCTTCCACCTCGTCGTTCAAAACTGTTTCCTTCACCAAAGCTTCTTCGATTTGCTTCCGCCTCTTTTGGCCAAAGGGAAAGCGGGGAATGTCGGGAGGCCACTTTGAGTCGCTCAGGCATGGTTCAAATTGAATATAACATATTCCACGTGACAGTTTGAACAATTCCCTGATGACAGAAGTTTCTCCCTCGACTTCTCGCAAGAATATCCCTGCTGGCGGCACGATTTTCCCTTGTCTCTCTCCTGTTTCGTTCCTGTAGATGCAGGCGGGAGTCGCCATCAATGTCATCAGCAGCAACATCGTAATCAAAGCTGTCAAGGGCATCAGCGTAATCAGTGTAATCAGTCGTCGCATTGTCGTCATCGAAACTAGATGAGCAGTCGTTGTCACAAGCACGGTGCTCTCCCTCCATTGCTTGTTCGAACCAATCCCAGCAATGACCGAGCAGAGTCGGTTTGTCCCTTGTAGGATGGAGGTCAACTTTATGTCCTGCGATCGCAAAGCGCTTTTGAGAAGGAGATCAACTTAACAGTGAAACGTCGAGTGGCGCATCACGTGCGGCTAGCAGACAGACGGGAAGCGATCACGTCTGGTCGTCACGTTCGAATTGTGTAGATGGCAGGAGGACACAGCAGGCAAGACGAGAGAACAAAGGGAAGCACATGCGACCTCTCCACTCCCAGGAATATGCTTAGGGATAGAAGCGCATAGCCGCGATGCGACTGGATTCACTCCTGTGAGCCATGTCGAACTCTTCCAGAATGGGTACGTTGTCGCAAGAAGACAGGAGTGGCGCCCTTCGACGCTCCTGCTTGCAGTGCTCACGAATTGATTGGAGGAAGCCTCACGAGCTTCTTCACCTCGCCCGACAGATCAGGCACGTCGATGCCCCGCGCTTTGCACTGCGCAACGGCGGCCTCGGTAGCGACCACGACGATGAATGGGCGCTGTGATAATACAAAGATAGTCCAGGCCTCCATGCCGTCGTTGATGAGACGCTGCCCACACCGGTCGGTGATGCTGCAATAGCCCAGGGATTCTCCGATCTTCATCAACCGATAGTAATCCCAGCAGTCCAGCCGGTCACACCACGCTTGACCAGCCGGGTCAAAACGCACCAGGCGCTCACGCGGATGATGCGGACAGTGATTCTTTGAAGCTTGCCGGGCGGGATCACCCGGTTCTTGTTCCGTTGCACCCGGTGTCCCAGGTTGGCACTCACCTGCTCTTTCCTTAGTTAAGGCTGATGCGTCAGTTTGATGGAATTGATTACGTTGATTACACTGATTACGCTGCTGGTTCTGATCATCAATGATGATACTCGTTGCTGTAGATTCTCGCGGTCGCTCAACTTCTTGCCTCTCGCTGTTGCTTGACACGTCTCGCAGGTCGCTCACGCGTTGCTCCGGCATACCATCCGAGGCATTTGGATAGCTCTTCGCAGTTGCATCGATCTCAGCGTAATCAGTGTACTCAGAAGTGGCATCGTAATCAGCAACATCACTGTAATCAGCGTAATCAGTGTAATCAGTTTCTTCACTGCTACGATGGACAGCCTCACTATGGAGCGTGTCTGTGCCAGTTGCACTTTTTCCATAATCGCCCGTCAACGGTATCGCTGCAGGGGGAGTTGTTCGAGGAGACTGAGTAAACCGCTCTGCTTGTCCACGTGTTTCACTACGTGGGGCGTGGTTGGTACCCAGAGGCGACGCGACGTAACGGCTGCCCACGCGCGTGATTTCTCCGGCATCCACCATCTTGCCCAAAAGCGAGCGGGTCGTGTGATAATTCTTCTCGAGTGCTCCGGCGATCTCACGGGGACGCATGCCTTCCTGCTGCTGCGGGCGCTCGCGCAGCAGGTCGAGGATTGCTTTGCGCGCCCTGCTTTGTCCGACCTCCTCGGCGTTACCAAGCAGCATCCACTGCGCGCTCTCGGCCTCAAAGCGCAGGGCCAGCTCCTGCTCGCGCTCGACATCGCGCCCGGTCACAAACAGCGTCGCGTCCATCTGCCCCCGCTCGCGCTTCAAGATGAGCGTGCCATCTACCGCCCCGGTCATGCCGGTCGAGCCGGTGATCTCGTCCAGTACGTCGCTGGCACCGGTCTTGCGCAGGTGATGCACCGCCAGGATCGAGACATGGTACGTATCGGCCAGGCGCTTGAGTGGGGTGAGCGCCTCGTAGTCCCCCTCGTACTGCGTGCAGCGCCGGTGGTCAGTTTTCGGCGCCACCTTGGCCCAGGTGTCGATCACCACCAACCGCGTGTTGGGATGCGTTTTGAGATACTT
>DATGGW010000077.1:0-5462 GCA_035308345.1 Ktedonobacteraceae bacterium
ACACAAGAGATCAATTTGCTGAGTTTTTTCAACGCTCCACCGCAGAGCACTGTCTTTCTTATGAAGAATAGCGTCGGTAAATGTCGCAGCCTGTTGAAAAACTCCAAATCGTTGCTACTGAGAGGATGAAATGACTTATCACCATTCCTAAAAGTTGGAAAGGTTGGTTGTTCGTAACGTTTTTTGGACGATGGTTGAGTAATATGGTAATATGCATAAGCAGCGTTTTTCTTCTACGGACCAGGGTGTAAGGATGAACCTTTCACAAACGCAGCGAGGTACAAGCGCTCCATCAGCAGGTGCAGATACTACAGATTTGCTAGGGCGTTGGCTTTTGCTTGCTCGTATGGTATGGATTCTGGTTGTTGTGCTAGCTCTCGGACTTTTCGTAGCCAGCATGCCCAGTTACTTCGCGTACCTGCATACCCTGAGTGCGACGCCCACAACTGATATAGGTGCGCAACTTGCTCGTCAGGATGTGCAGCAGCTTCAGGATGCCGGCCTTTCGATCAATTTCTATGCCTGGTATAGCGTCATTCTCAATGGCATCTTTGTGCTCGTCTATAGCCTGATAGGGCTGATCCTTTTCCTGCGCAAGTCCGAGAATCGGATGGCATTGTTTGCCTCTTTTACCCTGGTGGTATTTTCAATCGAAGCAATCAACCTCAATGCGGTACAAACACTACCATCCATAGGAAACGCGGCTGGCATGGTCCTTAATCTACTCGGCAGTCTTTCGATCAGCCTCTTCTTTTTACTCTTCCCAAGTGGACGTTTTGAAGTCCGCTGGATACGCTGGTTAGCCGTTGTGCAGGTGTTCTATTGGACGGTGAATTCCATTCTATCATACACAACAACTCTCTCAATTGTTAATGTTCTCCTTGGTATACTCTTTCTGCTTCTGGCGGGGAGCCTGATAGTGGTCCAAGTCTATCGCTACCGACGGCTCTCCACTACTCTTGAGCGACAGCAAACCAAGTGGGTCGTTTGGGGGACAGCACTTGGGCTTGGAGGCTATCTTCTTGGAATACTCGTCGTCTTTGTCCTCTTACGAGAGGTCTTCACTGTCAATGTGGTCATCTTCCTCCTGTGTGCTACTTTCGTCGATGGACTGCTACTGCTCTTCCCGATCTCCATTGCAATCGCGATATTGCGTTCTCGCCTTTGGGATATTGATCGCTTGATCAATCGCACGCTGGTCTATGGCACGCTCACCGTCATGCTGGCCCTGCTTTACTTCGGCAGCATCATTGGGCTGCAAGCCCTCCTGCGTGACATCATTCATGCGAATAACAGTGTTGCCATCGTGGTCTCCACTCTGCTCATCGCGGCCCTCTTCCAGCCTCTGCGTCATCGTATCCAGGCTATTATCGACCGTCGCTTCTATCGCCGCAAGTATGACGCAGCCCGCACGATAGCGGCCTTCAGCGTCACGCTGCGCAATGAGGTTGATCTGACGCAATTGAGCGAACATCTGGTGGCGGTGGTCGAGGAGACGATGCAGCCGAAGTCCCTCTCGCTCTGGTTGCGCGACCCAGCCAGCAAGCGCACGCGTCCTGATCACATGTAGCCCCCAGAACGCTCCCAGGAAGGAGTTTGTCCCCATGATGGGAAAGAAGGAGCGGCACTTTGCTCCACTCATCAACGTTTCCGTCGAACAGTTAGTGCCCCAAGATCACTTCTATCGCCATCTGGAGCATACCCTTGATCTGTCATTTGTGCGTGAATTTGTCCAACAGACCTATGCCGACAAGGGGCGTCCCTCCATTGATCCCATCGTCTTTTTCAAGTTGCAACTCGTGATGTTCTTCGAGGATATCCGCTCCGAACGCCTGCTGATGCGCCATGCCGCTGATCGACTCAGCGTCAGATGGTACCTCGGGTATGACCTGAACGAGCCGCTCCCCGACCATTCAAGTCTGACACGCATCCGTGAACGCTATGGGATCGAGGTCTTTCGCCGTTTCTTTGAGAAAATTGTGGAGCTGTGCCAGCAGGCAGGACTCGTCTGGGGCAAGGAGCTGTATTTCGACGGGACGAAGGTAGCCGCCAATGCCTCCACCGACTCCCTGAGTCCCCGCTTTGCCATCGAGGCCCATCTGACGAACTTGTTTGCGCCAGAGGCTGAAGAACAAACCCAGCAGACCGAACAGCCCTCGTCTCTTGAGGCGGTTCCGCCGGAGCCAGACCCACCGAAGGAACCACCTGTGCCTACTGCGCTTCCGGTGGCGCTCTCGCCAGAGGAGCGCGAGAAACTCTGCCAGCACAATGCCGACCGCCATGACTGGATTGCAGAAGTGGGGGCACAAGACCGTTGCGCCAGCAGTCGGGGGTATCAACGCCTGGCTGATCTGCGGGTGAGTACCACCGACCCGGATGCGACACTGATGCCGACCAAAGATGGAGCGGATATGGGCTATCACACGCACTACGTGGTCGATGGCGGCAAGGCCCGCATCATTCTCCAGGTGCTGGTGACTCCCTCAAAGGTGATGGACAACCAACCCATGCTCGATTTGCTCTGGCGCGTGCGCTTCCGCTGGAAACTGTGGCCCCGCCAGGTGACCGGTGACCGCAAATACGGCACGGAAGAGAACCTGGTCGCCATCGAACGGGAGCACATCCATGCCTATATTCCCTCGCCAGATGTGGACCACCGCACCGCGTTCTTCAGCGCCGACCGCTTCCGCTATGAGGCGGAGCGGGATGTCTACCTCTGTCCGGCAGGCAAAGAACTCCATTTTGATCGGCCGCATTCGACGGAGCGCTCACGCCGCTATCGTGCCCGAGCGAAAGACTGCAACCACTGTCCGCTCAAAGCCCAGTGTACGACCAGCAAACAGGGGCGCTCGCTCTGCCGCAGTGTGGATGAGGAGTACCTGGATCGGGTGCGTGCCTACCAGCCGACCGAGCCCTACAAGAAAGCCGTGCGCAAGCGCAGTGTGTGGGTCGAGCCGCTGTTTGCCGAAGGCAAAGACTGGCATGGCATGCGACGCTGCCGCTTACAGGAACTGTGGCGCGTCAACTGTGAGGCGCTGATGCGGGCGGCTGGGCAAAACCTCAAGCGCCTACTCAACAAACGCGGCTGGGGACGGCGCCCTTTGCCAGCAGGAGCGATGTGTTCCCTTTTTTTGGCTGCTTTGACAGCGTTTCGCCGACCCTGGTTGTGGCCGAGCAGCCTTTTCTCCTGCTGATTCGCTCAGGGGAGGCCAGGGCCAAACAAAAGTGCCACCTTTTTACTGATGAGTTTATGGGGCATTTTTCAACAGGCTGGTCGTTTTACCGACGCTATTTCATCTTTGAGAGTAGTAAAGATCTTATCATTGTTTTTTGGATTCTATTGGACCTTAGAGACCTACACCAAAACGAAACGGATACGACCAAGGAGAACCTCAATGAAAAAGCATATCATCTGCCTGAGCCAAGAGCAAAGGCAAGCGCTCCAACACCTCGTTAAAGTCGGGAAAGCGCCAGTGCGCCACATCTTGCATGCCCAGATTTTACTGAAAGTCGATGCGAGCCCGGCGGGTCCGAACTGGTCGAATAAGCAGATCCAGGAGGCGTTTGGAGCCGTGGAGAGCACCGTCTGGCGCGTGCGCACCCGTTTTCTGGCCGAAGGACTTCCCGCCGCCGTGGCGAGACGAGCCCAGCCAGAGCGGCCAGAGAAACGCAAGCTGGCAGGAGAACAAGAAGCGCGTCTGATCGCGTTGGCTTGCCAGAACCCACCAGATGGACGGGAGCGCTGGACCCTGCGGTTGCTAGCCGACAAACTGGTGGAACTGGAAGTGGTAAGCAGCGTGAGCCATGAGACGGTGCGGACCACGCTCAAAAAAACGAACTCAAGCCCTGGCAAAAGCAGGAATGGTGCATCCCGCCCAAAGCCAATGCGGCTTTCGTGGCAGCGATGGAAGACGTCCTCACGGTCTATCAACGACCTTACGATGGACGCTTTCCGCAGATTTGCCTGGACGAGGTCAGCAAACAATTGCTGACAGAGGTTCGCGACCCCTTGCCTCCGGCTCCCGGATCGGTCGCCAAGCAGGATAGCGAATATCACCGCGAAGGAGTTCGCAATCTGTTCCTAGCCTGTGAACCGCTGACGGGCTGGCGACACGTTCAGGTGACTGAGCGCCGCACCAGCCAGGATTGGGCCCACTTTGTTCGCGAGTTAATCGAGGTCCGCTATCCGCATGCCGAAAAGATTGTGCTGGTCATGGATAATCTGAATACGTACACGACCGCTTCTTTGTACGAAACGTTCGCTCCTGCTCTGGCGCGTCGGTTGTGCGAAAAACTGGAAATTCATTTCACTCCAAAACACGGCAGTTGGCTCAATATGGCCGAGATTGAACTCAGTGTGCTTTCTCGTCAATGCTTGAACCGACGAATAGGCTCCCAATCTGGGCTTGAACAACAAGTTGCGGCCTGGCAGCAGGCTCGCGATGCTCAGACCGCGAAGATCAATTGGCGTTTTACCACCGATGAGGCACGCATCAAACTGAAACGCCTGTACCCTTCTCATGGACTTTGACTGACTACTAGTGTTTGCAGGAGGAATATGCCGCGCTAGCGCCAGCATGGCTATGCTGTACTCGGCCAGGGCAGGTACATCGCCTCCCGGGGCATACACGACCAGCACGCCTCGCCTGCCCGCTGCCGCCAGGTCGATGTTACCCACGTCCGATCCGGCGCGACCAATGAGCTGCAAGCGGGGCGAGGTCGCCAGCAGGTCGTCGGTAACATGCGTTGCGCTGTCCACAATCAGGACCGTATAGCTGCCAAGCACGGCGCGGAGCTGGGCATGCACTAAACCCACGCGCTGGTCGATCCATGCCTCCGGTAGTTCGCGGCGCAGCAGATCTATGCCCTCTGGCGCTAGATGCTCCGTTATCAAGATGCGTGGCACCGTTCTTTCCTTCACCTGGTGGTAAATGCCCTCCCAAGTGAGCGGATTTTGCCCTCCAATGTAAGCATTTGCCCTCCGACATGAGCACTCATGCGCGTTACTTTGAGTAAAACGCTTCACATCAGGGATATCAGGAGAGAAAAGTGTAAATCACGATGAGATCTACACCCCTTTGATACTGGTCATAAGCGCGAAGAGTGAGTATCTCAACCATTGAATGCGTAAGAAATCGCTCCCCATCTCGCTTCGCCCATCAATACGTTGTCAATTGGCATCCTTTCTTCCAGAAAGGCATGTGGAGAGCCAGGATATCGAGGGATATCCTGGCGGTGGCGCATCTCTGCCGGTTGAGAAAAGAGGAGCTCCTCTTTCTTTTTCGGAAAGCCCCAGACGACATGACCACGCAATTGGAAAGGAACCATGCCGCTGGGGTATGCCTTGAGGAGGGTTTCCTTTGCCTCCTGATCGAAAGCTGCTGCTTGGACAGAACCCATACGCTCTCGGGAGAAACCGACGCGTGAATGGTAGGACGCAACCACATCATCAACTGATTGGA
>DATGGW010000078.1:0-9135 GCA_035308345.1 Ktedonobacteraceae bacterium
CGCTTCGAGCTGTACGGTGATGGCACTTTTGCCTTGTTCAAAGGATCGCTCGACGCTAACTCCAATGCGCAGAGTACGCAGGTCACAAACGATACGTCCAGTGCTGCCATTCAAAAAGAAGGGAATGTCAATCACATTACCATCATTGCCAAAGGCAGCAACATGATATTCATGGTGAACGGTGTGACAATCTATACCTATAGCGATAGCAGCTATAAAGGTGGAGAGGTTGCGCTGTTCGTTTCAAACCTGCCAAATCTCCCTCCAGGTGCGCAGGCTTCCTTTGCTCACCTGGCCATCTTTCCCATCAGCTAAGCAGGCTCTACACGTTCGCAGGGACGCGATTCATCGCGTCTTCACTTATCCAGCAGCGCGCGCGCATAGACAGCGGGATCGACGTTGCCGCCGCTCACAATACAACATACCCGTTTGCCCTGGAAGCGTTCTGGCGCGGTCATTAGCGCGCCCAGTGACAGCGCGCCCGTAGGCTCAACCTTGAGATTGGCATACCTGAAATACTGGCGCAGCGCCTCAACGGTTGTTTCGTCCGGCACTTCGATAATACCTGCAATCCCGCGCTGCAAGATTTCCCAGTTCAGCTTACCAAGTCCCAGCGTGCGCGCGCCATCTGCGATCGTCGCCGGTTCCTGTTCATTGTAGGTGAGAACGCCGCTGCGCAGTGAACGGGCGGCATCACTGCCAGGCTGCGGCTCCGCACCGATGATTTCGGTGCGTCCGCGCGCGTGGTCTCGCGCAACCACCTGGCCGGAACTGAGTCCGCCGCCGCCAACCGGTACTATAATAGTGTCAAAATCAGCAGCATTGAGTATTTCCATGCCAAGTGTCGAGTTGCCAGCTACCACGCGATAATCATCGTAGGCCTGCGCGCTGAATGCCCCCGGCTGCTCATGCAGCAGTTGTTGCACGCGTTCGTTGCGACTGATCTTTTGCGTATCGATCAGGTCAACGATACCTCCATGCGACTGCACGGCAGCGATCTTAACCTGCGCGGATGTCGCGGGCATCACTACTGTGCATTTTTTCCCCAGCAGTTTGCAGGCATAGGCCACCGCCTGTCCATAGTTCCCCGACGATGCGGTAACAATGCGCTGCTCTAGAATACTCGCAAGCAGGTTGTAGGCAGCGCGGAACTTAAAACTGCCGGTATACTGGAAGGTTTCGCTGGCGATGGTGACATCGCATCCCAACTGCGCTGAAAGCGTCTCGCTCGGCAAGAATAGCGCCGGGCGCACATGCCGGGGCAGCGTCTCCCAGACGGTGGTGATATATTCGTCAGTAAGTTGAGGGGCTGATTCGTAGCGTGGCATGGTATAACTCCTGGTGATCATTTGTTCTTCAAGCTTTTTCAAGCGCCAGGCCCCTCTGTAAAAAAGAGGAGCCTGGCCAGTTTTAACGCTGGAGAAAACAGTGGAGATGTTTTACTCCCCTGCCCCAGCCTCGGTTTCGGGATGCAATCCAACCGCCGCATCGGCAGTGGCTGCCTCTTCGGGTTGAGGGTTGCGCTCGCGCAGAATCTGGTACAAGATGATCGAACCAAAGGTCGCGACGCCGATGCCTCCGATAGTAAAACCACCTATCGTCAGACCAAAAGTGACATCGCGCACGCTGATCATACCGGCGCCGACGGTCAAAGCCACAGCGGCGGTCACCAGGTTACGGCTCTTGGAGAAATCAACTTTGTTCTCAATCCAGATGCGCCCGCCGGTTGCGGCGATCAGGCCAAAGAGCACGACGGCCAGTCCACCCAGCACTCCACCAGGGATTGTCGCGATCAACGCGCCAAACTTCGGGCAGAAGCCGAGCAGGATAGCAACCACGGCAGCGATGATAAAGTTGAGGGAGGAGTAGATGCGCGTCACCGCCATGACACCAATATTCTCGGCATAGGTTGTCACGCCAGTGCCCCCGCCGAAGCCGGAGACAATCGTGGCAACAGCATCACCGAGGAAGGCGCGTCCCAGGTACTTGTCGAGATTCTGCCCCGTCATGGCTGCTACCGCTTTGACGTGACCTGTGTTCTCGGCGATAAGAACGATGGCAACGGGTGCAATCAGGCCCATCGCGTTCCCTGAAAAGACCGGCGCTGTGAAGTGAGGCAGGCCAATCCAGGCGGCATTGGAGACGCTGCTGAAGTTAATCGCTTTGCCAAACCCAAAACCGTTACTGAAAATGACATAGATGACATATCCGATAACGCCGCCGAGCAGAATTGGGAGGCGACGCAGTGTACCGGGAAGATAAACCGCTACTGCCGCAACCGCAAGTACCGTCACGATTGCCATCACGGTGTCAAAACTGCTGCCACTGGCATCGTTGATCGCCACCGGAGCCAGGTTCAGCCCGATCACCATCACCACCGCGCCCGTGACGACAGGTGGCATCAAGATTTCAATCCAGTGCGATCCTGTAAACATGACGATAAGTGCGATAATACCGTAAACAACACCGCATGCAATAATACCTCCGAGCGCCAGTCCCAGGTTCGGGTTTAATCCTAAGCCTTTGTAGGCTGTGGCTGCGAGAATGACCGCAATGAAGGAGAAACTGGAGCCGAGGTAGCTGGGTACACGTCCTCCCACCATTAAGAAGAAGATGAGCGTACCGATACCGGAGAAGAAAATTGCCGTGTTGGGATCAAACCCCATGATGAGGGGCGCGAGAACGGTTGATCCGAACATAGCCAGCACGTGTTGCAGGCCAACAAAAATGGTTTGTCCCCAGGGAAGGCGCTCGTCCGGCGCTATGACCCCGCTCTCTTTGAGGGTCCAGCCCGTGAAATACCCCTTCCGTTCAGTCGTCTCAGTTGCCATGCGTTTCCTCCTTGAAAACTAGAAGTGTAAGTTGAAACACACAAACGTACTTGGAACAAAAGCATAACGATGGGAAACTGTGCTCTACACCTCCTTTCTGCAATCTATAGTAACGCCAGGAGTGAAGAATGAGAGGAATTATCGCTAGTATACCATGCATTCCCATCACTGTCGAGGTTTGCTTTTCCATTTATTTTGATGCATACTACCTGTGTATCCACTGCCATGTTAGGCAGTATACGATACGACACAACCTAACTAACGTTTGTTAGGTTGTGTAATAGCAATATTAGCAGAGAACGAAAGGGGAGTGAAGTTGTCCCAGGAAAAAGAACTAAGCGCCATGATCCGCGTGCGGCTGAGCGCGCACGATGCGCATTACGGCGGGCAACTGGTGAACGGTGCGCACATGCTTGCGCTTTTTGGCGACCTTGCGACCGAGCTGGCAATCCTTTGTGATGGTGATGAGGGGCTGCTGGTCGGCTACGAGAAGGTCGAATTGCTGGCGCCACTCTACGCGGGCGATTTTGTGGAAGCTGTCGGACGTATCACTAACATCGGGCGCACCTCGCGCCGTATGGAGTTCGAGTGCCGCAAAGTTATCGCCGCGCGCCCAGATGTCGGCGACTCGGCTGCTGATGTCCTGGAAGAGCCGGTTATCATCGGGCGGGCTACCGGCACCACCGTCGTCAAAGCTGATCGCCAGCGTCGGACAAAGACAGCATCATAGGAAGAAAGCTTTGAGATGCAGCGATGTATCGTTTTTTCTGTTAGAATAACTCTTAAACAGAGTAAGTAAAAAGGGAAGTAACGATGCAAACTGATGTTCGTTCGGTGCGGGAAAGGATTCTGGCTGCCGCGGTGCAGTTGTTCGCGCAATATGGCTATCATGCAGCCACCATGCGCGACATCGCGCGTCTTTCAGGCATACAGGCCGCCAGCATCTACTACCATTATGCCAGTAAACAGGCGCTGCTGGTTGAGATCATGGATACACATATGCGCGACCTGAACGCGCATCTGCAGCGCATCATGCAGGAGCAAACTCATATCCAGCAGCGCCTGCACGCGGCTATTGCCAACCATATACGCCTGCATACAAGCTTTAAGTCGGAGTTTTTCATCATCGACACGGAGATACGCGCCCTCGAAGATGCGCATCGAGATACTATTCTTGCGCTGCGCGACCAGTACGAAGCTATGCTCCAGAGTTTACTGCGCGATGGTATGGAGCAGGGCATATTTCGTCAACTTGACATAAAAGTATCATCATATGCATTGATAGCTATGTGTACCGAGGTCGCGACCTGGTTCCGGCCCGATGGACGACTCAGCGTGCAGCAGGTGATAGACCTCTATACACAGATGATTACCGGGGGGCTGCTGCTGGCAAAAGCGCCTGCTGGAATGCCGGGGGAATCAGCGCGTACTTGATGCCTTGCTTTTGCAATAGCAATTGTAACGCTTCCAGGACCGAGGCAAGTGGGAGACGCGCGCTAATCAGAGCTTCGACATCGATATGCTGCCCCTGGATGAGTTCAAGCGCCTGCGCGAAATAGGCGGGGGTATGATGGAATACTCCTCTGAGTGTCAGCTCGCTGTAATGAATTGGGTGCGTAGCAAGGTTAACATATGTGCCAGATGGGCATCCACCGAAAAAATTGACCAGCCCGCCAGGGTGAGCCAGTTGTGTTGCCAGTGTCCAGGTTTCCGGCGTCCCAACCGCCTCAATCACCACATCCGCGCCACGACGCGCCTCAGTGTATGCCAGCGCCGCCTCACGCTGTTCATCGATAGTTAATGCGCCGACATCAAGTGCTGCCTGCGCGCCGAACTGCGCAGCCAGAGCCAGGCGCTGCGCGCCCCGACCCGTTATAATGACATATGCGCCGCGTAACCTGGCAATAGCTGCCAGCAACAATCCCAACGGGCCGCAGCCAAGAATGATAACTGTATCGCCTGTGGTGATGGGGCAAGCGTCAATTCCATGCAATGCGCAGGCGAGCGGTTCGGTGAGGGCAGCTGCGATAAATGAGGTTGTGGGAGCGAGCTTGTAGAGATTCTGGCGCACGATTGGTTCAGGGACAAGCAGGTATTCGGCATAGGCTCCATTCAGGAGGAGCAGGTGCTCGCACAGGCTGTAGCGTTGGCGCTGGCAGTAATAACATTGCAGGCAAGGCGCGGAATTGGCTACTACAACTGCGTCGCCTTCGGCGCATTGAGTGACCCCCGCTCCGACTGCTGCCACTTTGCCTGAGACCTCGTGTCCGAAACCGGCAGGTGTTTGCGCAAAGAGCAGTGGATGTCCGCGCCTGTAGGCTTTCACATCCGTGCCGCAGGTTGTTGCCGCCGCGACCTGCAGCAGCGCCTCGCCAGGCCCAGGTTGGGGGACTGGCCGCTCTTCCAGGCGAATATCCATTGGGGCATAATACATAGCAGCCAGCATGGTCTTCTTGCTACCTCGTTAGACCGTTGTTCGTTTCATAAGCAAGTATACAACAGGAGTATTGTGCATGTCTTTAGAGCAGCCAGAAGGAGAGCCGGAACCAGCGTTTCACTACAGGAAGTCCGCCAGCATAGGATATAGAATCACCGCCGGTTTATTCGTCTTGTTGATAATTGCCGGGAGCCTTTTCTTGCTGTTCAGGAACAAAAGTGGGACAGTAGGACCTGTTCTCCATGGTAAACTTACGCCTTCCCCAACTCTTTCTCCTACACCCACGCTGGTCGTACCCACCCAGGCTATCTTTTATGACACTTTTCTTAATAACAGTCATAACTGGGTACTTTCAAACCAGGATGGGTATATCAGAACCCTGACAGGCGGTATGTTGATCCTGGCCGATATGAATCCTCGCACAACCCTGGTCGAGAGTTTGCCCAACGATGTCCTCTATGATGATTTCTCGATTACGATTGTATTTACCATCGCAAAGGGAGATGCGAACGATAGCATTGGCCTGTACCTGCGCGGTGACAACAACCTGGATCATGATTATCGCATCGATGTCAATGGTAACAATACCTTTGATATCGCAAAAGAGTACCTGGACACCAACAGCGACCCCCAGACAAGCATGCTCTATGATGCCGATAGCCCTCCAACGCTGCGACCACCGGGTCAGCAAAACACACTCACGGCCATTATGGACGGCGCGCAAATGGTTGTTTTGATAAATCGGGAGGTCGTAAGTTCCATTATAGATAGTGATTATTCAAGCGGGCAAATCGCTTTGTTCGCGCGTCACGGATCAACCTCAGATGGCGTCGTAGTCGCATTCAGCAAGATAGAAATTGAGGACGCGCCGGTACAATTGCCGTAGGTTCAAGCTGACCTGTCTTGCTCAGTCCATGGGGGCTTGAGACGGGTTGCCTCGCTGCAAGCCCTGGTTTTCCAAATCGGGGTTCATGACACTCGCTTTTTATATGCCCTCATCGCAAAGATGTAAGCCACAACCAGAATGCCGACGCACCATGCAAGAGCAACCCATATCTCCTGAGATACGGGCTGTCCATACAGCAATGCACGGATGGTGTTCACGATCGCCGTCACGGGCTGGTTTTCGGCAAAGACCCGGACGACCAGCGGCATCGTTCTGGTGGGCACAAACGCCGAGCTGATAAAGGGCAGGAAGATCAGCGGATACGAAAAGGCGGAGGCCCCATCTATCGATTTGGCGGTCAGTCCGGGTATCACCGCCACCCAGGTGAGAGCCAGCGTAAACAACGCGAGGATGCCAACAACGGCCAGCCATGACAGGATGCCCGCCGACGAACGAAAGCCCATTATCAACGCGACGAGAATGATGACCACCACCGAAATCGCGTTAGAGACCAGCGAGGTCAGGACGTGTCCCCACAGCATGGTGGAAGGGGCAATCGGCATGGAGCGAAATCGCTCAACTATCCCCCGTTGCACATCGGTAAACAAACGGAAAGCCGTATAGGATATCCCGCTCGCAATAGCAATCAGTAAGATCCCAGGTAATAAGTAATTGACATAATTGGCTGTCCCGGTTTGAATGGCGCCACCGAACACATACACGAATAGCAACATAAACGCAATAGGCATGATTGTGACCGTGATGATGGTGTCCATACTGCGGAATATATGGCGCATGGAACGACCAAGCATCACGCTCATATCGCTGAAAAAGTGGTTCTGGATCGTTTCCATTTATTGTTCCTCCTTTTTGCCAATGATGGCCAGAAAGATCTCCTCCAAGGTCGGTTGTTTTTCCACATACTCCACCTGAGCAGGTGGAAACCGCTTTTTGAGCTCCATGAGTGTGCCGCTGGCGATAATCTTGCCCTCATGGAGAATGGCAATGCGATCAGCAAGCTGTTCCGCCTCGTCCAGGTACTGCGTGGTCAAGAAGACGGTTCTGCCCCCATCAGCAAGCTCCTTCACCACTTTCCACACCTCAATGCGTGCCTCGGGGTCAAGCCCGGTGGTTGGCTCGTCAAGGAACAGGATCGGCGGTGTTCCCACCAGGCTCATGGCGAGATCAAGCCTGCGGCGCATCCCGCCTGAATACGTAGACACACGGCGAGTGGCGGCAGCTGTTAAACCGAAGCGTTTCAGCAAATCGTCCGCCACCTGGCGCGGATGTTTGAGGTGTCGCAGCCTGGCGATCATGATCAGATTTTCTTGTCCGGTCAAAATCTCATCCACGGCGGCAAATTGCCCGGTCAGACTGAGTGATTGCCGCACGTGGGCTGGCTGTGACGCCACATCAAAACCGTTGACGATGGCCGTTCCGCCGTCCTGTTTGAGCAGCGTGGTGAGGATTTTGATCAGCGTTGTCTTGCCCGCGCCGTTGGAGCCAAGCAGGGCAAAAATGCTCCCCTGCTCCACGGTGATATGCACGCCATTTAAGACATTCAGCTTCTTGTATGATTTATTGAGATCTTTTACCTGAATTGAGATGTTTTGCACGATTTTTCCCTCTTTATAGAACAGTCACCTTCGAGACATCAGCTCCCAGGCCTTTAAGCGCAGCATACGTGAGCTTATCCATCATCGCGCCGTCAAAGTGAATGGATTGGAGAGCACGCTTCATTGACCAGAGACCTACCGGGCGGAAAGACACATTTTTGAGGGTCGCACCCTGAAACGAAACATCCTTCAGCGCCGGCAGGTCAAACGTGACGCCGGCAAAGGTCTGCCCATCAAATCGCAGTCCGCGCAGGTCGGAATAATGGAAGTCCACGCCGAGAAAGGTACAGCTTTCAAAGGTGGTTTTTCGCAGGTCGGTATATTTAAATTTGACATCCGTCAGCTTGACAGCGATGAAGTGTGCTCCGACCAGCCCCGCCGCGCTGAAGGTGGTGCGCACCATGATAGCTTCCCGAAAGGCCGCATCCGCAAGGTCAAGGGCGGAGAAGTCGCAATCGGTCAGATTGGCGCCAGCAAAATTGGCTTCACGGACATCACTGCCCCGAAACGAGCTCCCAGTTAAGTCTGCGCCCGTAAAGTCAGAGCCGCGCAACGCGCTCCCTATAAAATTTCCTTGATGCGCGATAACGCCCGCAAAGTCGCTCTTTGGCAAATTGCTCGCGCTAAAGTTTGTTACCACCTGCCGCTCCAGCGCGCGGGAGAGGTTGGCGACCTCCTGGACGGTTTGCTCAATGTCGCCTATACTCTCAATGGTCATGTCAAAGGCTGTTTCATCATCCTTGCCCTCGGCTTTGAGTTCACGGAATCGCTCCTGCAAATCGGAGAGCAGATCAGCCTTTAATTCGGCGGCGCTTTTTACCCCATCGTATGGAGCAAAAATGCCGTTGACATAGTTTGTTAATTTCTCATTCATACCAACACCATTCCTTTACAAGAGGTTATCCAGCACGCGCTTCGCGTACTCCCAGTTGGTTTTGTTGCGATCGTACGTTGCTTTCCCTTTTTCAGTAATCCTGAAGTATTTCCTCCTTCCGCCTTGAGATTCATCGCCCCAATACCATTCGATATCACCGTCCACCTCAAGCCGCCGGACGCTGGAGTACATCGTGGCTTCTTTTAATTCATAGTTCCCACCCGAGTGCTCGGCAATCAGCTTGACAATCTCGTAGCCGTAGCGGTCGGCTTCCGATAAGAGCCGTAAAATCATCGTATCGGTATGCCCGCGCAGCAGGTCGGAGGTCAGTTTGTTTTCACTCATATCATCACCTCGTATCTGGAGTACACATCATAGTACTGTGATTGTCAAGGTAGTGTTTCAATGATAATACCTTGTTTGATAAATCAGCTCTGTGTGCTTTCTTTTGCGCAATGGTCGCCGGTGGAAGCGTATCTCTGTATGCAGAG
>DATGGW010000079.1:0-7302 GCA_035308345.1 Ktedonobacteraceae bacterium
GCCCTGACCAAAGCTGACAATGGCTTCTTGCGCCTGCTGCAGGTGCGGCACAGCTACCTCGACAATTTCGTCAACCGTGGGTATGAAGGTCAGACGATCCTGCGGCGAGACCAGGTCCTCCTCTTCCTGTTTCGAGATGCAGCCCACACAGCGCGCGTTACAGCCCGGCGAGATGGCGATTGCCATTTCCCAACGCCCGAAAAAGAGGTTGCTGGCGGTTGGGCAGGCATAATCGAGGGCGCAGTGGGCATGCTGCGCTATCACGCGATTGTGTGGGTAGGCAGCCACTTTCTCATGGACGAGGCGCGCCAGGGTCTGTTTTTGAAAGGCGCGCGGATGCCATTTGCGCGGATCATCGGTTTGTATAGCTGCTACATACAGGCGGCCATGCATGCCCGCAATCGCGCTGTAGCCAAAAAAAGGCAGCGGTTCCGTTCCAGGCACTTTTTCGTAGCCCGGCAGGTGAGTACGTGTGTAGCCGATGGGCAGCAGAGCGGCGGCAGCCCAGCCGCGCGACTGCTCGATTACCTGTCGCTGACCCGATGGCTTTTCGCCAACCGCCAGTCGATCGGGCATCATCGACAGGGTCACTCCACCGGGCATGGGGATTAGATCGGCAGAAGTCAGGGGTTGGTTGTCAAAGGCAA
The DNA here is from genome assembly GCA_035308345.1 of Ktedonobacteraceae bacterium. Lineage (GTDB taxonomy): Bacteria > Chloroflexota > Ktedonobacteria > Ktedonobacterales > Ktedonobacteraceae > CF-113. The sequence continues at coordinate 648 of DATGGW010000079.1, forward strand.
GCGGCCGCAGGCGCGGTTCCTCGCGTATTTCTCCGGCAGGTGTAAAATAGATGAGGTATGGATTAGACATCTTATCCTATAATTGTGGTAAGCGCGTTCTATTCTGCTTAATCTGGGACATAATCATCAGTGCGACGGCGGCGGAGTCGCGGGAATACGTGCCCCTGTAGGCCGTTCATCCACAAAGTCATCCTCGAAGAAGCGCGGGATAGCCGTCATTGCCGTTTGCGCCGCTACACGCTGCTCCAATTCGCGCGTATCTTCATAGACAAAGCTCAGGAGAATGTGATTCTCGCGCAAACTTTGACAGACATGACGTATGCGCGGATGCTCTGATTCCATCCAGGCGTTGACCATCGCCTCAAGCGCGGACATGCTATCGCCGCACTGCGCGCTATCAAAGCCTTTGAACCTGTACACTTTGCTTATCCTTTCGGAATTGAAACGGAACGCCGTGTTTCTCAATTACAGGCTGGTCAGACCCTGCTCAAATGTTTGATGCATTGTATCATTCTCTTGTTCATTTTACCATAGCTGTCCAGCATGTTTAGAACGTCTGTGAATGATTGCAAGGGCCGCAAGGGTATGCCCCTACTATACACACGTACCGGGTAGAATGGATATCGTAGTATGGTAGGGGCGTACTCTGGCGGTCGCCCTGAAAGCCAAATTCGTAATACCCTGTGCTACATTTGTGCGAACAATTTCGCGTACATAAACTGCATTTGTGTAACATCAAGACGTTTCTGCTATATCGGCATTCTTCTCTCTTCACCCCTTTATATCGGCACAATCCGGTTACAAAGATATTACACAATATACACAAAATATAGTGCAATAAAAATACATTGTAAAATAGTAGAAAAAATTCATGTAAAATAACATAATAGATTGACACGAGATTTCTTTTCTGGTATACTCAGCGTTGTCGCTCATACCTCTGCAGGAAATTACTAAATTCGTAGGAGATCGGTAAAATGGTAGGTCAACAACACATCATTATTATTGGAGCAGGTATCGTTGGACTTTCAACTGCATACGCGCTGCTAAAGGAGGGTAAGAGGCGTGTTACCCTGCTGGAACAGGCGGCTATCGATCATCCGGGCGGCGCTTCACATGGTTTTTCTCGTCTGCTGCGTTTTGAATATGGCCCCGACCAGCTTTATACCGCTATGGTACAGCTGAGCCTGGAGCGCTGGAAGCGACTCGAACTGGCTGCGATGCGCGCGCTTTATATGCCAACTGGTGTGCTTGCCCTCGGCTCCCGGGACGACGGTTACACCCACTCCAGTTATGAGTTAGCACGCGATAGAGGCTTGCCCATTGAGTATCTGGACGAAGCGCAGTGCAACAAACGTTTTCCCCAATTTTCCACACATACCTTCGATGTCGTCACCTTCAACGCGGAGGGTGGTATTTTACATGCATCGGCCTGTCTACAGACGCTGCGTGACATGGTGCTCGACATGGGCGGAGAAATTGTTGAAACCTACCGTGTCATGCGCATTACGCATAACGACCAGTGCCGCCCGCTGCTGCTTTATCTCGCTTCGGGGCAAGTAATTTCTGCTGAACGTGTGGTGATTGCGGCAGGACCCTGGGTGCATCACCTGCTCCCCGAAGTGGAATTGCCGGTGCGCATGACGCGCCAGTACCTGCTGTATTTTGCCGGGCTGCCTGCCGCTTGTTATGAAGCGGGTACTTTCCCGGCATTTCTGGCCGGCAACCTGTATGGCTTTCCCATTCACAGGGGATGCAATGGCTGGGTAAAGGCCTCTTCACATGATTTTGGCCACACGGTCTCGCCTGATGACAGGACTCCACCAGATGAAGCGATCATTGACAATATCAGGGAGCAATTATCTGCTTTTTTGCCCGCGCTGCGTCATGCGCCCCTGGCGCGCATCGATGCCTGCATGTACGATGTATCGCCTGATGAACATTTCATCCTTGACCATCTGCCGGGTGATCCGCGTGTCATCGTCGCCACAGGTTTGAGCGGTCACGGCTTCAAATTTGGATTGCTGCTGGGCGAGCTATTGAGCAGCATGCTCTGCGATACGGAACCAGTTGTGCCGTTGGAACGCTTTCGATTGGCGCGCTTCGCGAAGGAGGTACAAGAAGGGCGACCGCCTGACAATTCCCCACATTCTTCGGTACAAGGGCGACCGCAAGGGTCTCCACCCCTAGTCCACTCCTCTCCCGCCCCTACAATGAACGCCCCTGGGGTGTCGCTTCCGTAGTCATTGTATGACAGGGGTGGTTGTGCGGCGGGTAGGAGACCCTTGCGATCGCCCTTGTATCTAACTTATTCCTCTGCGGGAGTGGCACGCAATTTTTTACGTGAACCCGAAAGGCGCTTCTCATTCACACGGCGCGCGCGGCTGGCGGCAGTCGGGCGCGTTGCTTTGCGGGGAGTCTCCACGTGCTGAAATTCCTCGAGGCGCGCCTGCATGCGCTCGAATGCGGCCTCGCGGTTAGCATGCTGCGATCTGCGCTCCGTCGCTGTGACAGTAATACCGGTGGGGCGATGAACCAGGCGCACACCCGTTTCAACTTTATTGCGATGTTGCCCGCCTGGTCCGCTGGCAATGAAGAACTCCACGTCACAATCACGTTCGAGCGATTCACGGTCGGTTGGATAAATTGGTGTCAAAAAAAGCTCTTCCTTATTACAGGTACCTCTCGAACCATGCGCGTATATGCTTCAGGCGTTCCAGGCGCGAGTGCGGATGGCCGCCGCGCGATAGTCCGTGGCTCTGGCCCTCGAAGCGTACGAACAGCGCCTCGCGTCCCATGTATTTGAGCGCGGCGAATAACTGCTCGGCCTGCTCGATGTTGCAGCGCGCATCGCTTTCGCTGTGAATAATCAGCAGCGGTGTATGAATGTTCTGGACGTAGGTGATGGGAGACATGCGCCGGTGCCGTTCGGGTTCTTCGTAGGGCGCGCTTTCCAGGTCATCGGCGGCGAACTTCCAGCCGATGTCGCTGCTGCCAAAGAAGGATGCGCGGTCGGTGACGCTGCGGTCGGTTACTGCCGCTTTGAAGCGGTCGCTGTGACTGATGAGCCAGTTGGTCATAAAGCCGCCGTAGCTGCCGCCGATCACGCCGAGGCGCTCCTCGTCGATATAGCCCTTTTGTATGACGGCGTCTACGCCCGCCAGAATGTCCTCAGGGTCTTTTTCGGCCCACGCGCCGCGCACCGCCAGCGCGAAGTCGTGTCCATAGCCGATGCTGCCACGCGGGTTGGTGTAGAGCACGACGTAGCCATTGGCGGCCAGCATGTGCATTTCGTGAATGAAACCATAGCCATACTGTGTGTTCGGTCCGCCGTGAATCTCGACGATCAATGGGTACTTGCGCGCCGGATCGAAGTCGGGCGGCTTGATTATCCACCCATCCATGGGCCAGCCGTCAGCGCCGGCGTAGGTGATGTATTCGGGCGCGGAGAGCTGCAACTCGTTGAATAACGCGTCATTGAACGAGGTCAGGCGGCGCAAGGAACCTGGCGTGGAGAGCGAACATATGTAAATCTCGGCAACGTGCGTGGGGTCTTCGATGAGCATGAGCAGCGTACTTCTGGACTGATCCAGCGAGAAGTCGAGTACATCCACCCCTCCCGGCGTGAGCGTTGGCGGCTGCTTTCCGGCTCCCGCGCTGGGAATGGCGTAGACGCGCGATGCGCCGCGCTGCGAGGCCAGCACGTACAGCGTCTTGCCATCGCGCGACCAGGCGGGCGCGGGCATCAATTGCTCGTCGGTGGTATCGCTATTGGTCCAGTCACCGCAGCTGCCCTCAAATTCATGCGAGCGCGCGCGCGCCGTGCCATGCTGCGCGTCCGCGTCGATGGTATAGACTTCGTTGTGGCTGACGGAGCGCAGCCGCAGCGCGCCCAAAAAGGCGATTGCCTGGCCGTCGGGCGACCAGGACGGCGAACTGCACGATAGCGCGCCGTCGGTGAGGCAGCGCAGCGCGCCAGGCTGATCGTTATCAATGCTCAGTGTGTAGATATCGAAGCAGGGCAGACGCCAGCGATCTTCGCCCCGGCTGGAAACGAAAGCGATTTGCGAGCCATCGGGCGACCATGCCGGGTCGCGATCATCCCAGTCGCCTTCGGTCAGTTGTCGCGCGTCACCGCCGCCAGCATCGATAAGAAACAGGTGCTGGCGGCGGTCATGAATAAAGCCGACGCCGTCAAGCCTGTAGAACAATCTGTCGATCACGCGCACTTTGGGCAGGGGCTTCCCGTCTTCGCTTTCTTCATCCAGCGGCGCAACCGCCGCGCTGAAGAGGATGCGCTGGCTATCGGGCGACCAGTACGGTTGTGAGGCGCCGTGCGGCATCCAGGTCAGTTGATGCGCTTCGCCGCCATCGCCAGGCATCAGCCAGATCTGCGGCTTGCCCTTGCTGGCTTTCTGCTCCCGCGTGGCATCCTTGTCCAATGGCTCACCCTCGCGGTCGGATACAAAGGCCAGCCAGCGCCCATCAGGAGACCAGGCCGGGCTGTGCGCGTTGCCGCTGGCGCTGGTGAAGCGCTGCGCCTCGCCACCGTCGGCAGGAATGACCCGGATGGCGCTGCGATAGGCATGCTTGCGCTCATCGATGGTAGTTACTACAAAAGCCACGCGCCGCCCATCAGGTGACATGCGCGGCCTGCTCAGAATTTTGAATTGATAGAGGTCTTCTATCGTGATTGTACGTGTCATTGTTCCCTATTCTCTCGAATGTTCAAGTTTCCAGGGCGACCCTTGCGGTCGCCTCTACCATATACGGTTGGACGTCAGGAGAAGACTCCCTCCTCGCTCTCCACGATTAACTGGTCGACCACCGCTTTCAAATCGCCTGTGCGCTGGAAGGTGGCAAGCTGGCGGTCGGCGCTTGAACCCTCGTCCAATATGCGATAGGCGTATTCTATTTCCTGGCGACTGCCAAGCTCATCGATTACATCGTTAATGAACCACTCGATCAGCTCGCGTATCAGGTCGCGAGCGGGTAACTCCTCTTGTTTGCCAAAATCGATCAACTTGCCATCCAGCCCGTAGCGCACAGCGCGCCACTTGTTCTCCTCGATCATATCGTTGGGGTAGACGCGGAAGGTCATGTTGTCACTGCGCAACTTCCACAGCTTGGCGATCATGGCCTGGATGATAGCGGCAATACACACCGCTTCATCGACGCGCGTACACACGTCGCAGATGCGAAATTCCAGCGTGGGATAAGACCAGTTTGGACGCACATCCCACCAGATTTTGGAGCCGTCGGGGATGGTTTTAGTTTTAACCAGCGTATCCACCATGTATGAATAATCTGCCCAGGAGGTGAAGATACGCGGAATGCCGCTGCGTGGGAAGTTGCGGAAGACAATACTGCGATACGACTTCAGACCGGTAGTGCGCCCCATCCAGAATGGCGAACTGGTCGTCAGGCAGAGCAGGTGCGGTAGCAGGTAACGCACCACGTTCATGGCATCGATCAGGAATTCCTGATCTTCGATGCCAATATGCACGTGCGTGCCGAAGATCAACAGGCGCTGCGCCAGTTCCTGCATGTCGTTCTTCACACCCGCGTAGCGATCCATGGGCGTAATGTCTTGCTTCATCCAGGAGGAGAAAGGGTGCGTACCGGCGGCGGCGATCTTCAGCCCGTTCTTGCCTGCCAGTTCCATAATGGTGCGCCGCAGCCGGATCAGCTCTGCGCGTAGTTCGGCTGGCGTCTGGCACACCGTTGAGCCTACTTCGACAATCGACTGGTGCAATTCAGGCTTGACCTGTTCGCGCAGGATCAGGCGTCCTTCTTCCAAAATTTCCGTGATATAAGATCGTAGTTCCCGCGTCTGCGGGTCGATGATCTGGTATTCCTCTTCTATGCCCAGCGTAAGTGATGGCGCTTTCATCGTATTGTTCCTCCAGGCAGCATGGGCGTGATAAATCAGGCTCCTACACGCTAACGCTTTTCCACGACAAAGGTTGCCACAGCCGAGCCTGTTCCGGCTGAGACATTCAACAATGCCTCCTGCGAGAGGCGAGAGAGGCAACCGTCCATGTAGCCTCCATAGAATATCAGGGGGTTAGTATCCAGCATGCGCTCAAGCAGCGTGACACTGCCGTCGATCATGCTGGGATAGGGCTCGCTGGGAATAGCAACCCGTTCCTGCACGATGTATGGCTCCTGCAAGGCGGTCTGGATGGCCTGGCCCCAGGCGGCCGTATCGACTTCCCAACCCAGCACAATGCCTTTCCCGCCGTATTCATCGTTTGGTTTGAGCACAAAGTGCTCGCGATGTTCAAAAATATAGGGTACAAGGTCGATGGCCTGGCCCCGGTAGCGCGCATGGCGTTCCTCGACGCGATATGTCCAGGGGATATGCGCGTCGATAGCGGCCAGCTCCTCCATGTTGAACAGCCCGGCGTTGCGTTCGTCGCTCAAGACGGCCAGGCTGGCCTTCTTATGTAAGATTTTACAACGAAAAGGGTTGACCATGCACACCGCGCCATCGCGAACCGCGCGCACCACCGGGTGATCGAGTCCGCCGCGCTCGACCAGTTCGCTAATCAGCACGCGCTTATAGATCAGGGTGATATGGAAATCTCCTGCCACCAGTTTGCCATCACGATATTCGACATCGCGCGGGTCTGTTATGATGCACTCGATGCCC
>DATGGW010000080.1:0-12635 GCA_035308345.1 Ktedonobacteraceae bacterium
GCAAAAGCTTGCATCATCGCTTCTGCCGCCTCAAGTGACCATCCTCCATTGAATACCCCCAGGCGCGCAAACCATATCCGCTCGGTTTGAGTGAGCAAGTCGTAACTCCACCTGATGGTTTTGCGCAGCGCTTGCTGCCTTATGGGCAGATTCCAGGCCTCACTCGTCAGCATTGTGAGCCGTGCAGCAGAAAGCCGCGCCAGCAGTAGCTCAGGCGGCAGCACTTTGACACGCGCAGCCGCCAGTTCCAGTGTCAGCGGTAAGCCATCTACCCTGGCGCAAATCTGCGCGATAGCGGCTGCGTTTTCGGTGGTCAAGCTAAAGTCGGGCATTACCGCCCTGGCTCGTTCTATAAAAAGCCGGATCGCGCCATACTGTTCCAGCTTCGCTATATCTAGTATAGCGCTGGAGTCGGGAAGCTCCAGCGGTGACACTTTGAACTCGCTCTCCCCGTAGAGGTGAAGCACCACGCGGCTGGTTACAAGCACTTTGAGACCAGGCGCCGCTGCCAGTAGTTCTCCCACGACTCCAGCCGCTTCTCTTACCTGCTCGAAATTGTCGAGTATCAGCAGCAGTTGCTTATGCCGTAGATATGTAATGAGGCTTTGAACAGCCGACAATGCCAGCGTAGATTGTATACCCAGGGCTTGCAAGATACTCTTCGGCACTTGAGCGGCGTCGAGCACTGAGGCCAGCGCCACAAACCATACACCCTGCGCAAATTCATCCGCCATGTCGTTCGCCACGTGCTGCGCGAGGCGCGTTTTGCCACTCCCACCTGCCCCAACCAGCGTAACCAGGCGCACCTCGTCCCGTCCAAGCAAACCCCGGAGCTTCTCCACTTCCTCTTCTCGTCCAACAAAACTGGTGAGGGGGGCAGGCAAACTACGCTGTATGAAATGCAGAGCGACATCATCCAACATCGCGTCCTTACCCGTGAGATGACTGAGAGGAGGGGTTTCCCAGTCCTTATCAGTAAAACTGTCAGGCTCCAATTTTGCCAGTTCGAGCAGTCCGAAAGCTTCTTCCCGCGTGGTGATCGCTTGCCATCGCGCTAATATGGAGATAATGCGCTGTACTTCCTCCGCGGTTAGATGAGAATCACCATTACCACGCAGCTTGCGGCTGAGTACCTTTGGATGCAGACCTAGCTCTTTAGCCAGGCCTTTCTGGAAATAGCCACTCGCACGCAAGTACTTGCGCAGGCTATCGCTAAATACCCTGGCGCTTATGTGGTTCAAATTACGTTCCTAACAAACAGGCGGGCAGCATAATATCTCCATAAAAAATCTGAGTAGACTTTTCGGTAGACTTTTGGTTCGAAAAGTGAAACCCCCATTAGTATACTTGAATGCGTGCAGGTGAATCAATAGAAAACGGGACGGGGGGCACATTTAATATGGGCTTTCTTCACATTCATGCGCAAAGTCATGGCACGTTCCTGGAGGTATTACCGGAGGAGTTAGAAAACGCCGAAGTCATAACTGAGCACGCCGTGAGTCATGTCCTGCTCGACCTGTTTGGCGGGACGACGGTAGACGAAGTGACGATTCACTTCTTCTCTGCCTCAGGTCGGCGAGGATGCTCTATCCTGATCAAGGCGGAGTGCGATTTCCAATCCTTCACATTGCTTCCACGCACCGGAGAGTATATGGAACTTGCTATAGAGAAAAGCATGGCTTCTCTCCTGAAAGAACTTTTTGGGCCGTTGACTATCGAGAGCGTCATTGTCCAGCCCTCCGTCATGGAATTGCGGTGACAACCTGAGCGAGCTGTGGCATTATCTCCCTGGGCAGCGTTCACCTTCGCTAACGAAGAGACTGCTAAGGCCGCACCATGCTGCTGTCTCATCTCGTCTGATATAATGAGGAGAAAAGGGAAACCAGTAAGAAGCTAAGAAGCGCGGCAGCACCGAATCAATACTGCGAAAGGCGTGACTCATGCGAGGCAACGGCATCACCTATGACACCGGCTTTTTCAACGCGGGAGTGTGCACCCACGAACCTTTCGACCCCCAGGTGGTGAAGCGTGAAATGCGCGTTATCCACGACGACCTGCATTGCAACGCGGTGCGCATCACTGGCGGGAATGCGCACCGACTCGAGATCGCCGCCATCCATGCCGCTGCTGCCGGCCTGGAGGTCTGGTTCTCACCGTTCACCTGTAACCTGACCACCGACGAGTTGCTCGACTTCCTCGCCGACTGCGCCGAGCGTGCCGAGCGGCTACGCCGGCAAGGGGCCGAGGTCGTCTTCGTCACTGGTGCTGAACTGAGCCTGTTCACGGTGGGGTTCCTGCCCGGTGATACCCTCAAGGAGCGGCTCGACCTGTTGGCCGCGCCCCATCGCCTGCGCGAGCTGCTGCCACAGGTTCCTCCTCGCATCAACGACTTCCTCGGCAAGGCCGTAACGCTCGTCCGGAAGCGGTTCAGTGGAAAGATCAGCTACGCCTCAATCCCGTTCGAGGGCGTTGACTGGACGCCCTTCGACTTCATCTCGGTCGACGCCTATCGGTCGAGCGCGGTCGCCGACCGCTACCGCGCTGCCATCCGTGCCCTTGTCGCCCAAGGAAAACCCGTCGCGATCACCGAGTTCGGGTGTGCCACCTTCCAGGGCGCGGCCGACCAGGGCGGGAGTGGCGGAATGATCGTCGAATACGACAACAACACACCGATCCGGCTGGACGGCGACTACATCCGTGACGAGGCCGAACAGGCCACCTACCTGCGCGAGCTGCTGGCCATCTTTACCGCCGAAGGCGTCGACACCGCCTTCGTGAACACCTTTGCATCCTACCATCTGCCACACCGCAGCGACCCTCGTGCGGACCTGGACATGGCCAGTTATGGCGTGGTCAAGGTGCTCGAAGACCGTCTTGGCCACACCTACCCCGACATGGCCTGGGAACCTAAGGCCGCGTTCACCGCTCTCGCCGACTCCTACCATGGCTGAGCGCATCAGTACTGGAGCAGCGACACCAAAACAGCTGATCCTACGCCGCGAGCAAGATCAGGCCGCTCATAAAAAAGAAGGGAGCATCACGTATTGGGGCTACCTGACTTGCATGTATGTTGAGGCTTTTCCACACCAGCGCCGGTAATGCTCCCGCTGAAGACGGTTCATCACGTTGGAACTACGAGTTTTCCAAAGGAGTGCTGCAACAACGAATGCAACAAACAGGAAGAAAAGGATAATCATGTTTTTACTCTTTCTTTTATTTTGAATGGTTTTTTGTGTTCACCGCTGTGAACTGCTTTCTGCCCATAGTCTACCTGGAATAGCACTGCGGAGTATCGGAGAATTTACGTAATCGACTACGTATTTTGTTTTTCCTCTTTGAGGCAAGGAACTACGTACTCGACTCTCTATTGAGAAGGTAGATCAGAGGGATGCGTTGATAAAGCAATTCAGCAACCTGGTCTATCAATCGATAGCCCGCTTTGCGGAACTCACTGGGCGTCATTTCGAGCGGCGCAATGCGATATCTCAGCGCGCGTGTCTTATCCATGAGAATAGCAGCCCTTTCTCTTTTCTACAACCGTAGGCCTTCAAACAAATCATTCTCAACCGTCCGCCCGCCATTGACCAGGCTGAAGGCACGATAATACGTTTGACATCCCCAGAGCCCCTGGTGCTTCTCTTCGGGCAAGCGTTCAAGTAGATGGTACGCAGGTAGCTGTGTCTGGTGACAGCGCACTGCCTTCCAAACCGTGCGCCAAGTGGACCAGGTATCAATCTGCGTGGTAATCTGCCAATCGGGCCACCCTGCTCCGCGCCGTTCTCCTCCATCGATATGCATGACCAGGTCACCAAAGACGAATTGGTAGACATCCAACAAGTCCCTGGTTGGCGCCATATAATACAGCTTCGCGACGCGATGGAGGGCCAGATCCCGGTGGTACGGAGAGTCGGGGCTGGCCGCTTCGATGATGGCAGCGGTGGTAAACTGCGAAATGGCAATGTGATCTGGATGCCCGTAGCTTCCGTCTGGCCCGAAGGTAACAACAACATTTGGCTTGACGCACCGGAGGTGCCCGACGATCTTTGCCACGACCTCAGCCGGATGGGCCTGGTCCAGCTCGCCATCGAGGTACCCCAGGAAATCGACGCTGCGGATACCGAGTACTTTGGCTGCCGCTCGCAATTCTACCTCACGTATCTGACCCAGCGACTCCAAGCCTGGATACTCATGCTCATCACCGAACCAACCACGCTCACCCCGCGTAGCGGTGACGAGAGAGGTTTCGATACCCTCAGCACCATATTTGGCCAGAATGCCGCCAGTACCCAACGATTCATCATCGGGGTGGGCCAGGATAGCCATCAATTTCAGTGTGTCAGTCATAGTTTCCCTGTCGCTTTCTAACGCAGACCATATTGCTTGATTTTGGTTACTGAGACGAGTGTAGCGTATTTTTCTGTTCTTTCCATCGACGAAAACACTGAGATTGTCAGAAAGCACCACGTAGATTTTCGTGGCTATTAAGCAGGGAAGTACGAGCGATGCTTTTTCCCCGCGTAACGAGATCTGCTATTACAGTGGAAAACTACTCAGCAGCCAGGCCGGATGAGCTTGCCACAGCACCGCCGGGAGCAGCCCAGATGGTCAACCGACTATGCCTTGGCGGATGGCACAGACAACGGCAGCAGTACGTCCAGATACATTCAATTTGACAAAAATATTGCTCAGGTGACGATTGACGGTGCGGGGACTAATCACTAGCGTTCCTGCGACCTCACGGTCGGTGTGGCCTTTGGCGACCAGGTGCAATACCTCGACTTCTCGCCTGGTGAGGTGCAAATTGTATTCATTCATCGGAGAAACTCCTCCTCTTTTTTCTCCTCCGGGTTAGCGGCCCATGACTGCTACCCAGGCACTGGGCCAGGGCTGGCGCTTTGCGCGTCAGGCGTAGGTCGCGATGGGCCGTTTCTCAAGAGCAAAGCAAACGCTATAGTGGCATCGGTGATAGGCCCGTCACACTGGCATAGGAAACCATTTGCGACTCCTCGATGCCAGTTCACCTCCGCGCCTCAGGTCGCGATGGGGGTCTCCACCCGTGTGCCCCATTCAGCCCAGGAGCCGTCGTACACGCGAACGTCGGGATACTCCAGGATATACTTCAAGACCAGCGCTGTCTCGCTCGCCCGGATACCTATGGTGCAGTAGGTGACGACGCTGCGCCCGGGGACCACTCCGCGGTCCTGGAAGAGCTGCCGCAACTCTGCTGCGTTCTTGAAGGCACCGTCGGCCGTGCGCAACAGGTCGGCGGACAGATGCACGGCTCCGGGGATGTGGCCAGGGCGACCGGCACCTGCCGTGGCGCCCGATGGCCAGAACCGCTTCCCGGCGAATTCGGCCTCTGAACGCACGTCGAGGATGAGCGGGTCCCCGCTCCCGAGGGTGCCTTGCAGCGCATCCAGCGACATCAACTGTGTAGGCTCAGTTTCCGGGAGTGGGTATAGGGAGGTCACCGGCCTGGGGATATCCGTCGTCCAGGGCCGACCCGCGTCACGCCAGCCTTCCCGTGTGTCATGCAGTATCAGGGCTCGCTCGTGACCGTAGGCCTTCATGAGCCAGAAGCCAAGAGGGGGACCGTAGCCGTAGAAGACGATGGTGGCGTCGGGCGCGAGACCTGATCGGCTGAGCAACTCCTCGAACTCTCTGCGGCCCAATGGACTGTAATCGGCATGGTGGAGGTCGGTGTACGCGTTCCAGAGAACGGCTCCTGGGATGTGTCCCTGTTCGTAGGCCACCCGGCAGACATCCACCTCGACCACGCGAATATCTGGATCGGTGAGGTGCTCGGCGAGCCATGCTGGTTCCGCGAACACGGCCGCAAGCGCTGCGCGGTCAGCCCGAATAGAAATGCTGTCTGTCAACGTATTTCTCCTTGCATTAATTTCTGTAAAACAGTATCGCCTGGTAAGCGAGAGGAATCCTTTTGATTCCGATCGTTGTCAGTAGTGTACTCAGAAAGCGCTAACTTTCCATCGGGATAAACACAGAGGTTTTAAGCGAACAGCCCGTAGATGTATGCAGGAAGAACACGGAGAAAATGTGATACCGGGAGGTGTGAAGTGCGCCTTATTCTTAACTATCCCTGCGTGGAAACACGCAGTTCTGCTCATTCGGCCTGTTTCACAAGCCCAATTTCAACGGCCCATACCGCGATCTGCGCACGCGAGGAAAAAGCTAGCTTGGATAGGATGGTACCAACGTGGGTCTCGACTGTCCGGTAGCTGACAACCAGCTTGTCGGCTATCTCACGGTTCGATTTCCCCTGCGCGATTAACGCCGCCACTTCGCGTTCGCGCTCCGTCAGCCCGCCAAAGGCTTCTTTGGCAACGCGGCTCGCAGTGACTGCTTTTTCCCTGGGAAGTGTGGCCAGTGCTGCGTGCAAGAAGTGTTCGCTCAGGTAGACATCATCAATCGTGCTTGCCAGGGATGCGATCACTTGTCGCGCCGAGGTAAAATTGCGCTGGGCCAGGTCTTCCTGCTTGAGGGAGTGGTACTGCCGTCCCAGTGAACGATGGAGCTGCCAGAGGAGTGGTCGCTCCTGTCGAGCCAGCGCACCCTGTGTGGCTTCCTCTAACGCTTGTATCGCTTCCTCCCGGCGCGAGAGCGCCCCAAGCGCCTCGCCTTTGAGCTTCAAGAGCCAGGGAATGGGTTGCGCCCTTGCCGCTCCTGGCGCTGAGGCAAGCATTCGATCAGCAATGCCCAGAGCTATCTCCGGCTCATCGCTTGCCAGGGCGAGTTCTCCCCACGCCCAACTCATGCGCCGTTCTGGAGTGTTCGCGGGCGGCTGTTCGCGAGGCATTACCGCTTTGAGCGCCTCCTCTGCCGATGTCAATGCTCCTTGCAGCAGATAGGCTCGCGCAAGATAGGCGGTATTATTGCCGATCCACCAGGCCGAACGGGTGTCGGATGCCAGTCGCAGTCCTGTCTCAAATGCTTGCACTGCCAGGTTGGCTTCGAGGAGTATGTAGTACACACGTCCCAGCGTGAAATAGCTTGCTGACAGCCACTGAACGTGCTGGATCTCCGTGGCAATATGTAATGCCTCCTGTGCAAGTGAAAACCCTCTGCCGAGTTCACCAAAGGAGGCCAGAGACCCACCCCCATTCCAACTGACAAAGGTCTGGGCTATCAGCGCTTCGACCTGTCGAGCCAGGTTCAACGTTTCCATGATATCGCGGGAACAGCGCTCGGGTGGTTCGCAGACGCTATATGTCGTTTCGGTCCAGCCTGGACAGGAGTACGCTGCGCGTGTGGCCAGACTGGAGATGAGACCCTGCTGATCACTCAGGGATCGAAACAGCGCTATCGCGCGCTCGTAATGTTCTACTGCCTGCATTGTATCCCCGTATATGCCGCTGGCCATACCCAAAAGGTCGAATGTTTCGGCCATGCCCTGAGTGTCCTGGAGCGCTTCAAAGATAGCAAGCGCTTCCTGATGTGTTTGCAGACTCTCTGCGGCTCGACCTATATTGACCAGCCAGTTCCCAATACGATTGAGGCTGCGAGCATGGAGTTTCGGATCGGCCAGCACCTGCGCGCGCTCAAGCGCCTTGCGGAACCACTGTCCCGCCTGAGCATAGTCACGCCCTGCCCACAGGCATCCGATATCGAGCAAACTCTGCCATTCCATGGCGCCGTCCTGTGTCTGGTGGGCAATTGAGAGGGCTTGTTCGTAATCGGCTCTCGCCTGCTCAAACGCGCCGATGGTCTCATAGGCCTGTCCCCTGGCCCGTACCACTGCTGCGGATGGAGTGCTGCCCAGGCACTTGAGCGCCGCCAATACTCGCGTAAAGTGCTCAATTGCCGCGCGGGGCGCGTACAGGATCAGCGCCCGTTCTCCGGCGCGTTGTCCATACTCCGCAGCCTTTGACCAGACTTCTCCTTTGTAGAAGTGATACGCGAGGTCGACCAACTGAGCATCCAGGATCGAGGAGGGGAGGGCGCGCTGCTCGATCGTTTCGGCGAGGGTACGATGCAACGCTCTGCGTTCACCTGCAAGTAGCTCTGAGTAGATGGCCTGCCGTGTGAGCGCGTGACGGAAAGAAAACTGGTCGGCAGCTTCTTCCGTCACGAATTGGGCTGCCACCAATTCCTTCATCAACACCAGCATGTGTGACTCGTCTGCGTGCATGACCTGCTGCAATATGGTGAGGTCGAAGCGCCTTCCCGCCACAGCCGACAGCCTTAACACCTGCCTGGCTGGAGCACTCAACTGATTCGTGCGTTGATAAACGGCATCCTGCACGCTGCGTGGAATAGACGGATGGCGTGTGTGCGTGCCAAAGAGCAAGGTACGCTCCCAGGCTCCATTTTTCGAGGCGATCTCACCAGTTGCTATCAGCGATTTTAGCACCTCCTCAACGAAGAAAGGGTTTCCCTCCGTGAGCGCATATACGCTTTCTGCCAAACCGGTATGCACCGCCTCGTGCATGGCAAAGATGGCTTGGAGCATTGCATCGACATCGGAGCGGTCGAGCCGTTGCAAGGAGAGGTCCTGCGCCAGGTGTTCCCGGTCAAATTCCGCCAGGCAGTGCCTCAACTCTGGAGACACTTCGTCACTGCGGTAGGTCAGCACAAATAAGATGGGCAGGTGTCTACATCCCCGCGCCAGGTACAACAGGAGTTCAAGGCTGGTGTCGTCGCTCCAGTGTAGATCTTCAACGATGAACAGCAGGGGTTGGTGTGTGGACTGCTGGGTAAAAAAATGGAGCAACAGGGAAAAGAGACGGCGTTTCTCCTGTTGTGGATCAGCAGCGGAGGATACCACGAGATGTGTAGACTCAGGATTGAGAGGTATCACATCAGGTAGAAACTGTGAGAGTTCCTGCGCAAACGGTGCTAGATTGTGGTGTCCTTTGACAAGGGAAGAACCAGAAAAGTAAGAACGCAAAAGGTCAAGAAAGGGGGCGTATGGAAATGCACTATCCGTCTGAAAGCAGTTCCCTTGCAGAGAGAAGAAGCCCTGACTAGCAGCGTACGCTTTCGCCTCCGCGACCAGGCGCGATTTGCCAATCCCTGCCTCACCGTTAATCAGGACAACCTGCCCCTCTCCTCGCTTCGCCTGATCAACGAGCACATAAAGGGCTGTTAGATCCGCCGCGCGGCCAATCAAGACCGGGCAAACGATTGGTTTGTTGCGCGCTAGCGCCATACGTTTGCTCCTACATTCCTATAATAAAGATAAAAGGTGTTAAACTGAAATGGTCGCGCACAGTGCTTGAAACTGTGCTGATTTACAAATATTTCCGAGGCTGAGATCATAGTTATTCTAACAGCAAAACGCTATGGATGGAAGAGTAATTCTATAGTGGTTGGATCCGATAGTTCAGGTATGCTTCTCAATTAGATCGGTGGCTAGAGGATGCATTTGGACGAGGGAAAAAAGGTGGTAGCATAGTTTGTCCGCTGTAGACAAATCGAAACAGAAAACAAAAAAGGGTGACCGATGGGGCTTGAACCCACAACCACTGGAGCCACAATCCAGAGCTCTGCCGATTGAGCTACGGTCACCACGTCTCTTAACGCACCGTCAGTATAGACGACACGTACGCGCTTTGTCAAGCAGAAAAACCGACATCGTGCTACTAATGGATTGCCAGGGTCAGTGGATTTGACCTTGACAACGCTAGTTCCCTGCCATACACTCCAAATGAGAATTTGCGATGCTGGTTACGCATCGTCCAGCAATAAAGGTCAGAGTGAGCATGACACAGGGCATACCAGAAGAGACCAGCAGTGAAATTTACCCACCAGCAGCAGATATAGAACTTTCGCAACTGCCACAGCTTCCCCCCGGCGTTTTTATACCGGCTCCGAGCGCAACGCCC
The DNA here is from genome assembly GCA_035308345.1 of Ktedonobacteraceae bacterium. Lineage (GTDB taxonomy): Bacteria > Chloroflexota > Ktedonobacteria > Ktedonobacterales > Ktedonobacteraceae > CF-113. The sequence continues at coordinate 9,846 of DATGGW010000080.1, forward strand.
CGGCGTAAGACGCGCTGGCCTGACGCCATCGATGTCATCTTTGAGAAAGACCCGGCCTGCCGCAACATCTTTGAGGCCCTGCTCTATCAAGGATTATGGGCCATCTTCTGGCACCGTATCGCCCACACCCTGTACAAAGCGCATATTCCTTTCCTGCCACGCCTTATTTCACAATTCGCGCGTTTGACGACGGGCGGCATCGAAATTCACCCCGGCGCAAAGATCGGCAAACGCTTTTTCATCGACCACGGCGCAGGCATCGTCATTGGTGAAACAACCGAAATTGGCGATAACGTTATGCTGTACCACCAGGTGACGCTGGGCGCAACCGGCTGGTGGCGACCAGGGCCAGGCCGTCTCAAAAAACGCCATCCAACCATCGAAGACGACGTCACTATCGGTGTAGGCGCGGCCATCCTCGGCGCAATCACTATCGGTAAAGGTAGCAAAATCGGCGCAATGGCCCTGGTGCTGGAATCGGTGCCACCCAATTCAGTAGTCGCCGCCAAACCCGCCGAACTGCTGGTGAAAGGCGGCGAACCCCTCCAGAAACACCAGGAACTGACGCAGGGCTGGAACGGCGAAATGGACTACCAGATCTGATATTTTGATACGAGGGCGACCACCAGTAGCTCAACAGTTTCTCCGTCGTAGTCATTGTAGGGGCGGAAGTTGCGCGGATGTGGGGAGGAGACCCTTGCGGTCGCCCTTTTGTCCATTACTATCTCCATGATTCCGCTATATCAATAAGTTAATAGCTCAGGATCGTGCTGATAACCATCTCCCAGAAACGCCCAACCTCCAGCGCATAGCCAACGCGCGCGTTCGGCTCCTTGCCAAGTTTGCCATAGACATCACACACCGTTCTTCCAGCAGTCCATACGCCTGTGGTCTCGATCTCCACACACATGCTATGCGCGCGCAAGATCGTCGGATCGATAACAGCGGCAACGGCGCACGGGTCATGTACCGGAGCAGCCGGAAAGCCAAATACATTGTGATAGGTATCAGCAAAGAAGACCAGCAGGTCCACCGCGAAGGTCGCGACCGGGCGCTGCGCAGCCCGCAAACGCGCGGTGACCTCGTCTGTCGCCAGCGCCTGGTGGGTCACTTCCAGCGGAACCATAGTGATCGGCCTGCCACAGCCAAAGACGATTTCCGCGGCTTCCGGGTCCGTGTGGATATTAAATTCTGCAGCGGGCGTCACGTTGCCGAGACCAATCGCGCCGCCCATCAACGAAATAGCAGCAATTTTGGGAATAATGGCAGGCTCGCGGCGCATGGCGGCAGCAATGTTGGTGAGCGGCCCCGTCGGCACAAGCGTAATATCCCCATCTGAGTTCAGCAGCAATTCGATCAACATATCGACAGCATGGCGAGGGTCAAGCTCGATATCGGGTTCGGGGATATGCGGGCCATCCATGCCCGACTCTCCATGTATATCGGGCGCGTGTTTCGCCGGGCGCACCAGTGGACGATCCATGCCCATCGCTATCGGCACCTGCCGTATATTCGCCAGGGAGCAGACCTTCAGCGCATTGCGCGTGGTCTTCTCCACCGACTGGTTTCCGGCCACCGTCGTGATGGCAAGCAGATCAATCTCAGGATGACGGCCAGCCAGCAAGATGGCGATAGCATCATCATGCCCGGGGTCACAATCAAGTATGATTTTGTGTTTCATATTTTTCCTCAGCGCGATCCTCACCGATGCGCAATAGTGGTTTCTCTGGAAACAATCTGAACAATTTGCATATATCCTAGCACGCACCAGGCGGCATTTCAAGCAACCACCCTCGACGCTGTCTCTCAATATTGATATAATGAAGATAGAATGTAAGCATGTGATATATTTGAAAGGCGGGTAAATATGAGACAGCCACAAATTATCTCAGATCCTAAGATCATGATGGGAAAACCTGTGATTGCCGGTACGCGTATTACAGTTGAGCACATCCTTGAGCAATTAGCAGGTGGCCGCACTATACAAGACATTCTTGATGCACATCCCCATGTAACACTCGAAGAAGTCCAGGCCGCAATCATTTATGCAGCTGAGTCAGTGCGGATTGACCACACTTATCCAATCGATAAAGCAGCATCATGAAAATACTTGCCGACGAAAATATCTCAGCACGACTTGTAGAACGTCTCCGACAAGAAGGGCATGAAGTAGAATACATTTCGGAGATCGCCAGGGGTAGCAAGGATTCCACCGTCCTGGACATAGCTAATAAACAAGGAGCTTTACTTATAACGGATGATAAGGATTTTGGGGAATTAGTCTTTCATCAACATCTTAAAGCTTCTGGTGTTCTTCTCATTCGTTTAGCATCCCTGTCACCTCCAGAAGAAATTGAGATTGTCACAAGAGTTATCAAAACTTATGGTGACAGATTATTACAATCTTTTAGTGTGATAATGCCTCGTGGAGTCCGTATTCGCCCGGCATAGTTCAAGGGGGTAACTAACTTATGCCATCACATAACAATCTGATAATCGGGCAATCTGGCGGAGCAACCGCTGTCATCAATGCCAGCCTGGTCGGCGCGGTCAACGCCGCGCTGGAAGATGCGCGCATCGATGGTATCTACGGCATGCTGTACGGCGTAGAAGGACTGTTGCGCAAAGAACTGATTGACCTGCGACAACAACCTGCCGACCTGTGGCCGCGCCTGCTTGACACTCCCTCAGCTGCGCTCGGCTCGTGTCGCTACAAACTGCAAGAAGAAGATCCTGCGCGGGTCATTGATGTACTGCGCCGTCATGATATCCACTCAATGCTCTATATTG
>DATGGW010000081.1:0-5134 GCA_035308345.1 Ktedonobacteraceae bacterium
CTAGCCAGGTGTTGCGCGATGTCTCGCTCGAAGTTAACGAGGGCGAGATCGTCTGCCTGCTTGGAGCAAATGCTGCCGGTAAAACCACTACCATGAAAACCATCTTCGGCCTGGTGCGCCCGCGCAAGGGTATCGTCGAATTTGAAGAAAAACGTATCGATGGAAGGCTGCCCGGCGATATCGTGCGTCTTGGGATGGCTCTGGTTCCTGAGGCGCGCCGCATTTTCTCACGTATGACTGTGCTGGAAAACCTGGAGATGGGCGCGTTCATCCGCAACAACAAATCAGAAATCAAGCAGGATATCGATCATGTCTGCCAGATTTTCCCACGCATCAAAGAACGCTTAAAACAGGTCGCGGGTACCATGTCGGGTGGTGAGCAGCAAATGCTGGCCATGGGGCGCGCCTTGATGTCCCGGCCTCGTATGATCTGCATGGATGAGCCATCGATGGGGCTTTCACCCATTCTCGTGGAAACAGTCTTCAACACTATTCAACGTGTGCGAGATGAGGGTGTAACCATCTTCCTCGTTGAGCAGAATGCGTCAATGGCGCTCGGCCTGGCCGACCGGGGCTATGTCTTGCAGACAGGCCAGATTGTTTTGAGTGATAGCGCTAAGAACTTGCTTACCAACGATCTTGTTCGCCAGGCCTACCTGGGCGGCGCGTAACCAGGGCATCGAGCTTTTTGTGCAATGTTTCGATGCGCTCGATAACCTCTGCCAGCGTTGTGATGCCCAGGTCTTCCATATCTTCGCGCAGCGTTTCCAGGCGCTCTAATAGTTCCATCTCGTTGTATTCTTCTTGATCGAATGCGTCATCATTCGTTGGTTGAACGTTTTGTTTGTCTTTTGACGCTTTAGCCATTGCTCTTCCTCCAAATCCAGGGATATATTGTTACGGAAATAGAAATGATGTGTTGGGGTCTTCGTAGCTCCAGCCTGCCTGTACGTCGTTTCCTTTATCTACTACTGAAGGCATGCCCTGAGTGTGCCCTTGATCGTCGATAGTGACTACAAAAAGACCATTTCCTTCTGCTAGCTTTTGACCCTGCCAGAGCAAGCGACCGCGCGTGAGCATGAGAAAATGACGACCATCGGCAGCCCACAGACTATTGGATAGCGGCTGCAGCAGCGCATTGGCATCTGGAAACATGGCGTTTGTCGTACTTGTCGTTGCATCATTGAGCAGAAGTTGCTGCTGCTGGCTGGCAATATCTATGAGCGTGAGGCTGTGCAAACCATCCAACAAGAGAAAGCGACTGTCGGGCGACCAGTAAGGCGCGCTGCCATCTTCACCGGCAATTGAAAATGCAGCGTGTGTGACGATATTATAGACGCTGTATGTTGCGCCTCTGCTGTACAAAATTGAATTACCATCGGGCGACCAGGCGAATTGCGTGCAATAGCAGGTCGCGATGCTGGAAATCTGGCCCGCGCCATTATTGAGCACAAGTTGCACCAGGGGTGTTACTGCATTGGTGGTTGGCGACTGTCCAGTAGAAGTAGCTTTGACCGCATAGAGTAACAATGGTTGCTGATGGGCAGGCTGCCATAAGACACGCTCCAGCGCAGCGGGCAATGGATGACCGGGGAGCGCGCCATGCAACACTAAGTGAAAGTCAGCGCCAGCCAGCGTGGTAGAAAATATCCCTTGTTGAGAATTTCCTATAGCCGTAGAGGAATCGGAACTGAACGATGGGATGGAGTATGAATTGGGGAGAGATTTACGCGCTATGCCGTTAGGTTGATCGTTTTGCGAGACCCACCAGGATACGGCGAGGGGTATTGGACCTCGCGGGTGCGTCGATTCTTCCCGGTAAAGCAAGCGATTCCCATTTGAGCTCCACCAGGCATTACTGTGTTGCATAGTGGGGCTTGAGTCAATGATAGGGATAGGTACGCCGCCGTCAATGCCGACAGTATTAAGAGAAGAGGGGAGGTCACCAGGCAGTCCTGTGATGGGATTTACCTGGAGATGTTTGCCTGTTGGTGTGCTGGCATAAGTACCATTCAGTAGGCGGAACACAAAGATTTGATGGTCAGGCGACCATGCATACCCGATGAGGGGTGAGCTCTCGGACACTACCTCGAAGGCATTTGCCCCATCCGGATCGATAGTCCAGAGATGCCCATCACGCACAAATGCGATTTCGTTGCCGCCCACATGTCCCGGACTACAGGCCGCTACATAAATGCATAACAGCAAAAACAGCAAAAACAGGCGTAGTCGTTTCATGCAGAGAGTATAGTGGCATATGAGAACACCGTCAAGCAGAGACTCCTGCAGGGTTCCACCACAAATCGGGGAGGGGATTAGAATCCACGTATAGGGTAGGGGCGCACCCTTGCGGTCGCCCTGGAAGCCCAACTTTCGAATGATTACCAGGACGACCGCAAGGGTCGCCCCTACCCTATGCGCGTATCGAGTATAATAGACAACGTTATAGTAGGGGCGACCCTTGCGGTCGCCCTCGTAGTCTTTTTGAGATAAAGCATGAGCAAGGTTGAATACCTTCCACCACTAAAAGTCGGACATCAAGCGCGCTGGAAACGCTATACCACTGACAGCCTGCTGGCTGTTGTTGGCGCCTTGCTTGTCACGAGTATCATCTACTTCTTTAAGCTCTATCCAGGCATTCCAAATATTTCGCTTGCCTATCTCTTTGTCGTGCTTGCCCTGGCCAGTACGCGTGGGTTGTACGCGGCTTTGCTGGCATCGCTGGTCGCGTTCCTATCCTTTGACTATTTTCTTGTGCCACCGCTCTTTACCTTTACCATAGATAGAGCGGAAGAATGGTTAGCGCTGTTCATTTTCCTGGCGACTGCCATCATAACCGGTCAACTGGCCTCGGCGCTGCGCCAACGCGCTGAGCAGGCCAGGAGGCGCGAACGCGAAAGCCGCATCCTGTATGAACTGCTGCGCGATACTAATCGCGAGGAAAACCTCGAACGCCAACTGCGCATCGTAGCTCGCGCCGTCGTGGATGTGTTTTCCCCGTGGGGAGTGCGAGATTGCGCTATTATTTTGCCTGATGCGCGTGGTAAACTGCTGATGCAGGCAAGCACTCGCAAAGCAGAGGGACAAGAAGAACTGCTGCCTGATGAATCTGCAACGGCAGCGTGGGTGGTCTCACAGGCGCAAACTGCTGAACTACATGACGTAATGCTTGCGCCGCAGATATCCGGTGGCTATGCTCAAAGAGTAGTGCTGCGTAGTACAAGCAGCAAGCATGCAGTGCGACGTTTTGTGCGTATGGTGCCACTAAAAGTAGGCCAGCGCGTGGTCGGCGTGCTGTGGCTCTCAATGGAGGATGATCCACGCCTGTTTGACGTTGAACGCAGTCTGGGCGTAGAGCGCGAACGCGCGCATCCAGGTTCTGCGTTTTTCTGGTCCTTTGTCGACCAGGCGGCATCCGTGATCGAGCGCGAGCGCCTCCGGCGAGAAAGTTTGCAAGTCGAAGTGTTACAAAGGACTGATACACTGCGCGCGGCTTTGCTCTCCTCGGTTTCGCATGATTTGCGCACCCCGCTTTCATCGATCAAGGCGGCAGCCAGCAGCTTGCTCCAGGAAGATGTCCAATGGGATGATGAAGCGCGGCATAGTTTTGCCCTGGCCATAGTGCGTGAAGCGGATCGTCTCAACCGGTTGGTTGCAAACCTGCTCGACATGTCGCGTATCGAGGGAGGCGCGCTCAAACCTGAGAAAGAATGGTATCCTCTCGACGAATTGATTCACGATGTGTTGGGACGCATGCAGCCCCAATTGCAAGGTCGCGACGTGCATGCAGATATACCAGGCGATCTGCCGCCGGTGGAACTGGATTATTTGCAAATTGACCAGGTATTCACCAACCTGATCGAAAACGCGGTGCGTTTTACACCCACCGGCTCTCCTATTGACATCAGCGTACAGCTTTGTGATGATACCGTTATGGTGAGCGTCGCTGATTGCGGCCCTGGCATCCCACTCGCGGATGTCGAGCGTGTCTTTGATAAATTTTATCGTGTCCTGGATACAGAGACGCGGGCGACTCGTCCGACCGGCTCAGGTCTGGGCCTGGCGGTGTGTCGCGGCCTTGTTGAAGCGCATGGCGGACGCATCTGGGTAGAAAACCGGCCTGGCGGCGGAGCGATATTTCGGTTTACATTACCACTGGAAAAAGCAGAAGGAATGCAGCATGAGTAAAAGTGGAGCGCGTATCCTGGTAGTTGATGACGAAATTGAAATTGTGCGCGCATTGCAGCGCAGCCTGGCGGCACATGGTTTTGAAGTGTTTGCCGCGTATAGCGGTGAAGAAGCCCTGGAGGCTGTTGCTCACCATCGCCCCGACCTGATGGTGCTTGATCTCGGTTTACCAGGTATGAGCGGGCTTGAAGTTTGTAAAGTAGTGCGAGCCCAGTCAAGCCTGCCTATCATCGTGCTTTCTGTGAAAGATACCGAGCGTGATAAGGTGCAGGCGCTCGACCTGGGGGCCGATGACTATGTTTCCAAGCCCTTTGGCATGAATGAAGTGCTGGCGCGCATTCGTGTCGCGCTGCGTCATAGCGTGCAGGTGGAGTCCGGCGCGCAGCCAGTGTTTACGGCAGGCCCACTGAGTGTTAATTTTGCTCAACGCCAGGTTTTGCTCAACGGGCAGGAGGTGAAACTAACCCCAACGGAATACGACCTGCTCAAGGCTCTCATCAAGAACCGGGGGAAAATTTTGACGCGCCAGATGCTCCTCTCCCAGGTATGGGGAACAGGTTACGGCACGGAATCCCATTATCTGCATGTTTATGTTGGGCAATTGCGCCGCAAAATTGAGCCTGACCCGGCTAATCCTCGTTTCATCCTCACCATCTCAGGCGTTGGCTATCGCTTTAACGCCGATGACTGAATCGCTGTTGTGAGCCAGGGCTTGCCCCCGCCCTGGTCATTCGCACAAAAATCACATCCTCTTTCCTAATGTATCGACGAGGTTGCGCGCTTATGGTAGACTTGTGCTACGCAAAGAAAAGGGAGCTACTATGGATGCGCAAGCCGGTTCGTTCAATAGAGCGACACGCCCTGCTCGTCTGATTGCAGTAGGGAATCATATTAGCCTGAAGGCAGGGGCGAGCGAGGAATTGTTCTCGTCTGAGTTAGAGCGTAT
>DATGGW010000082.1:0-2618 GCA_035308345.1 Ktedonobacteraceae bacterium
TACGTTTGAGAAGAAGCAGCGTTGTATCTCCGACACTAATGAATTTTTAGGCAAGGCTCAGGGTCTGTGAATTATTGCTGACCTCCGGTGGAAGAAGTGAGAAGGGTCAAAGCTTCGAGGGGACAGGAGGCGAAATGGCGCCGGGTAGCCCGAATGTGGCAAGAGCCGCAGCGGTGGATGAGGGTGATGGCGAGATTGCGACAGGCAGCGAGGATTTGCGGGGCGTGGCCGGTGCGCAAGCGAGAGCGATCCTCGCCAAAGGTGACATCGCGCACATAATGGGAGCGATTTTCGATGCTCCAATGGCCGCGGGTGAGGTCGAGCAAGCGCTGAGGACTGGCTTTGGCAGGCGTCAGGGTCGTGATGAGATAGACGCCCTCGGTGGTGGTGATGTCGGCTTTGCTGACGCGGCGGGTGAGTTGGGCCACTTGCCCCAGATGCGGCCAGGTGACCGCCAGGTAGGCATTCATCTCGGTACTGACCTGGATGGTGCGCACCTCGGTACGTCCACGTCGGCGGTCGATGGTCTCGGCTTGCTGATACTGCGCATGGGGATCAGCAAAATAGGTGGCCAGGTCCGCGTAGAGCGTGGGTTGATTGCCTTTGACGGTCAAGAGGCCGTCGGCTTCCAGCTCATGGAGCAGGCAGAGGAACGCGGCATGAGTATGCAAGGCATCGGCGGTGCAGACGCGCTGCCGGATGGGCAAGCTGGGCAGCACCTCTTTGGCCACTGGGATCTCGTTGGTTTTCTCATCGACGCGGATCTGGAAGAAGGTTTCCTGGCTCTGATGGGTCACGAAGGAGAGCAGGTGCGGAGCTGTCTGGTCGCCGACTCTGGCTCCCCGCACCGTCTTGCCATCCAGGGCCAGCGCTTCGTCATCAGCAGCCTGCGTGGTCGCCTGAACCCAGGCGCCCAACACGCGCTCAAGGGCCAAGGCATCCAGTTGCGGCAAGAGCCAGCGATACAGCGAGCCGGAGGGCGTCAAAAAGAGGCGCGGGCCAAACACGCGGCGCAGCAAGCTCACCTGATCCTGACACCACTGCGCGACTGCCTCGGTGCTATCGCAGTTGCACAGCAAGGCGGCGATTAAACAAGTCAGCAGGAAGGGCAGATCATAGCGTAAGCCATGCCTGCCGCGCGGATCAGGCACCGCTTCCACCAGTTCGGCCAGGCTATGCAAGCCGGCTTCTGCCAGCAAGTGGTCACGTTGCTCCTGGCTAAGCGAAGGGAGAACACAGCGATGTGCGATACAATACATGAGAGACTTCTCCTTGAGATAAGGGTGGTTGTGATACCCCTATCTTATCTCTCAGGAGAAGTCTCTCTCAGCAATAATTCACAGGCCCTGGCATGGAGACAGTCATCAAGCAGAAGGAGGAGTAAAGTGGCACTGACTATTGTCGATGTCCAGGCATATGATATCCGCTTTCCAACGTCGCGCACGATGGACGGTTCTGATGCTATGAATAATGACCCGGATTATTCCGCCGCCTATGTAATCCTGCGGACAGATTCTCCGGCGGGCCTGGAAGGTCATGGCCTGACCTTTACCATTGGGCGTGGGAACGAGATTTGCGTCGCCGCTATCCGGGCGCTGGCCCGGCTCGTCATCGGGCATAGCCTGGAGTCGTTCACGGCTGATATGCGCGCCTTCTGGCGGCATATTACAGGCGATAGCCAGTTACGCTGGATCGGGCCGGAGAAGGGGGTCATTCACATGGCGACTGCTGCCGTGGTCAACGCGGTCTGGGACCTGTGGGCCAAAGTTGAGGGCAAGCCACTGTGGAAGCTGCTCAGTGATATGACGCCTGAGCAACTTGTCTCCTGCATCGATTTCCGTTATATTTCTGATGTTATGACCCCTGACGATGCGCTAGATGTGCTGCGACGCCAGGCTTCAACGCGCGCGCAGCGAGAGGAGGAGATGCTGCGCTATGGCTTTCCCGCCTATACAACCGGGGCTGGCTGGTCGGGCTACAGTGATGAGCAGATGCGCCTGCTGTGCCGCGAAGCGCTGGCGAAGGGCTGGCGGCATTTCAAACTGAAGGTGGGCCTGGGATTGGAAGACGATCTGCACCGCGCGCGTATTATGCGTGAAGAGATTGGGCCAGAGAGTACCTTCATGGTTGATGCCAACCAGGTGTGGGAGGTGAACGAAGCCATCACCGCAATGAAGTACCTGGCGGACTTCGATCCGCTCTGGATCGAAGAGCCCACCAGTCCCGATGACATACTTGGACACGCGGCCATTGCGCGCGCCGTCGCGCCGATTCGCGTTGCCACCGGCGAGCATGTGCAAAACCGCATCATCTTCAAGCAGCTATTTCAGACTAACGCCATTGGTATCTGCCAGATTGATGCCTGCCGCGTCGGTGGTGTAAACGAGGTGCTGGCGATTCTCCTGATGGCGGCCCGTTTCGGTATCCCGGTCTGCCCCCATGCAGGCGGAGTTGGATTGTGTGAATACGTGCAGCACCTCTCGATCTTTGACTACATCGCCATTAGCGGCTCGTTGGAGAACCGTATGATCGAGTACACTCCCCATTTGCACGAGCATTTTGTACACCCGGCCATCATCAAAGATGGCCGCTACGTCCCCCCGGACGCTCCTGGCTAT
>DATGGW010000083.1:0-3829 GCA_035308345.1 Ktedonobacteraceae bacterium
TTATCCCTGGCCTCCACCCGTGTTCCACAGACACGCTCAATGCGTTCCGCAAGGGATGGCTCACTCCATCGTCTGTGTCCAGGCGCCAGACTACGGTTCGCCAGGGCGTGCAAACCGCTACAGACATGGCTGCGGCCCAACCAGAGCACGATCAAAGCATCCGCGTGGAAGGCGATGTAATATGCTTGTGTATGCGATAACCACGCAACGCCTGCGCAGAGCAGCGTGGCGAGAAGAAATCCAACCAGAAGGAGATGGTGTATCCAGAACAAGATGAGTGTTAAACATGCTACCAGCACCACACCAGCAAGAAGGAGGCGGCCAAGCGTATATATTAGTTTGCGAGCACCAATAGAGCGCGCTAAACCTGTTGCCAGCAGGACATCCAACTCAGCCTGCTCCATCGTGGTTACCGCATTTAATGGCAATAGAAGGCGAATTTTGCGCCCACTCAACCAGGAGACATGCACTGCTGGCTCGCGTACTTGTGGCTCCAGCGAGCAGCGGAGCATCGATGGCACAGAAGGGACACTTGCTTCATAGGCGATACGGACAAAAGCATGCTGAATAGACATGGGAACGTATGCCCGTGATCTTTTTCGCGGAAGATGCCAGCCTGGGCGGCGTCTTCGTCCTGTATCTTCTTGCGAACCGAGTCGCAGGCGCAGGTTCTGCCACGAAGCTTGTGATAGAGGTTGTTCTGACAACTGAGGACCATAGTATGCTGTAAGACGCTCCTCCAGGTCGAATGGCTCCTGTTGTTTGCTTTTACCGAAGTTCTGTTCTTTCATAGCAATTCATCTCTCCCCATCGTTCAACAGCACACGCAGGCGCTCGCGCGCGCGATTCAGCCTTGATTTGACGGTACCTACGGGCCAGCCCAGCACCTGTGCGATATCAATTTCAGTGAGGTCAGCTCCGTAGCGTAATGCAATGACTCGCCTCTGCTCGGCGCCCAGTTGTGCTAAAGCGTGCCGCACTTCTTCACGTTGTGCCACTTGCTCCTGCGGGTCAGCTCGTTCCCTGTGGCTATCCGAGCCAGATGGAACTTCGGACTCAAGAACATGGTCTAGAGAAATAGGCTGCAGGTATGTATGTTGTTTCTCCATCACATCTAGCGCGTGGCGGTAGAGGATACGCATCAGCCAGGGACGGAACGGGCTGCCCGTCTGGAAGCGCGGGAGACCACGCCATGCCAGGAGAAACGCTCCCTGCGTGATCTCCTCTGCCAGCGCACGCTGGTGGCAGAAGCGCACCGCTGCTGCCATAGCAGCAGCATGGTGGAGTTCCCAGAGCTGCTGAAACGCCTCCTGGTCTCCATGAGCCGCGCTTTCGATGAGTTCAGCCTCGCAGGTAGCCACTCACTCATTTCTCCTTCTGTAGCAATAGTACACCGGAAGGAGAGCAAAAGGTTCCCAAACGTACAAGTGTATTGGGCCCTTGAGGCGGAAACCCTCTACTAGTGTCCGCGAATAAGGGCCTCGCCGCTGGCAACCGGGCGCATCGGTATCGCGCCGAGCTGTTGCATCCAGCCGAGCATATCAATCACAGCCCAGCTATCCTTCATTTGCCCGTTCACGATGCGGAGCAGACGCATTTGCTGGATCTCGAAGCGCTTGCCAGAAGGAGGGACGCCGAAGAATACGCCAGGGCCCTGGTGCGTTCCGCTCATGATGGTGCGGGCAGATACCTTGTCTCCCTCTGCGATGACCTCCTCAAACGCGAAGTGGAGATCAGGGAATGCGCTCCGCAACAGAGTGGCGACTTGCTTGAAATGCTGGCGGCAATCTGTTCCAATCGGCTCATTGTGATCGATGGCATCGGCAGCAATGAGTTCATCAACAATGCTCAGATTTCCCTTGTTGAAGAGTTCGTCGGCGAGACGAGTAGCGATAGATTTGGTGGATTCGGTTGACATGGAATCTCTTCCTTTCTTTTCTTCTCTATTTAGAAAGACAATCTTTCTCTTCAGAGTTTACCTGGCCAGTAGAGAAAGATCATCGGCAATATTACTCGAAGCCATTACCTATTTGTGCGACGCGTGTCGAAAGCGAGGAAGATGGAGGCTATGCGCGTGCCTATCCGAACTATGGCACCACAGTTGTCACAATGTACAGCTTCGACCAGGTGATCTGCTCTCCTTTAATTCCTGAGATGCTCACACCTCGTGTCACATGTTTCTTTCCATCGGCCTGTGTTCCGTAATAAGCCAGCTCGGCCCACACGGTATTTCCCTCTACCACTAAACTTTGTACCTCTGCGCGGAAATCTGGCATCGTTGAGAAGAAGAAGCTCCAGTTTTTCCGCACACCTGCCTGACCTGTGAAGTTTCTTTCTGGGTAAAAAGGTTGCTCGCTACGAAAGTCTGGCGCAAAACACGCGACCATCGCGTCCAGATCGTGGCGATTCGCGGCCTGGATCATGCGCTCGAATACCAGTTTGGAGGACGATTGTATATACGCTGCTTGTCTCTGTTCTTCTATCATCGAAAAATCCTCTCTTTCTTGCCTGTCACTCATCTTTTCTCTAAACTCATCCGTCAGAGATTCCTCTTCCTCGAACTATCTCTAGCCGGGCTTACTCACGGTTTCAAGATGATCAGCGTTCATCGTGATGCGGTTAGCAAGTTCCTCCAATGGGGTGAGTTGAATGCCAAAGGCGCTGGCGGTCTCGGTCATGTCGTAACGGAGATCCGCGGTATCCATGTAGATGCCAGCACGTATCTGACGGCTCAAGGCGGGATTGATTGGCTGCATCAGGATGGCCATGATACGCATCATCGGCAGAGGGATATGGCGCGTTTTCACCTGGCGTCCGCTTGTGCGTTCAAAGAACTCGGCCAGCTGGTTCAGCGTCAGGTTCTCTGGCCCACCAACCTCGATCACCCGATTGCGTGCGCGAGCATCCTCCAACGCGATGCCGACAAAACGGGCAACATCCTCTACCGCCACAAAATTGATCGGATTGGTGCCCCGCCCAAAGATGATGGTTTTGCCCTGTTCTATAATGGGTTGACCTACCAACTGGATCCACAGGTCCATGAAGGCACTGGGGCGCAGGATGGTAAAGCTCAGGCCACTGGCCCGGAGATACTCCTCTGTACGGTACTTGATACGGAAGAACTCCAGCGGAGAATCGGGGCTGGCACCCCGAACAGACACAAAAACGAAGTGCTTCACGCCTGCGGCTTTGGCCGCATCGATTAACTGACGATTGCCCGCGTCATCAACCGTCCGGGGATTGTTGTCGCCCTTTCCAACGAGGGCATGGGCCGCTGTCACCACCTGCTCGACCCCCTGGCAGGCACTCAGAAGGGAGGCCGAATTACGGAGATCGCCACTCACCACTTCGGCCCCTTGCTGTTTGAGATGGGCGAGGTTGAGCGGAGTTCTGGTCATTGCGCGTACTGCTTTGCCTTGCCCAAGCAGCAACTCAGCAACATTGCTACCGAGACGGCCACTGGCTCCAACGATCAAGATCATGTCCAATTCCTTTCAATCAACCACAGGTACTGCGGAAGGCGTGATGCCTTTTGAGAATAGTTCCTATTGTGAGTATAGATGATCATTCTTCCTTTCACCATGAACAAGATGCACATCTTTCTCACATATCTCTCCGCGTCACACTCATGTGCTATCATAGAGCAGAAAGAATATCTGACAGAAGGACGAGGTATGAAGGAACAGAGCAGTTTCGGTGCGCTTCTCAAGCGCTATCGCCAGGGGGCAGGTCTCTCGCAGGAGGGACTGGCAGCTCGCGCTCGCCTGAGCTCTCGGACGATCTCGGATCTAGAGCGGGGCGTTCATGACGCCCCGCATGCTGACACGCT
>DATGGW010000084.1:0-11262 GCA_035308345.1 Ktedonobacteraceae bacterium
CTGCCCGGTAACAATCCAGTACCTGCTGATCAGTGGCAGCCCAATCTCCAGATTGGTGACGGTACCCCCTGCCAGTCGCTGGACGGAGTCCGTCAATGGAGATCTGAACACGCAGGCCTCTTCCCAGAGCTATGTGGCAGATTCAGCCATCGTGACGGTCACGGGTACGACATGCACGGGAGTGGTGGCCGAGCGGCCTATGTACTTCGCCAACTTCTCGGGCGTCAGCAGCGGCAGCGACGTGCTTGGAGCCACCCATACCGGCACCAGCTTCTCCTTTGCCGATCTGTCCACGCTACCCAACTACAACACGTTCATCACCATCTTGAACCCGCCATCCAATACGGCGCCGGCCCATATTACCGCCGCCTACTTTCTAGGTGGCACGCAGGTGGGCAGCGATACGTTGATTGTGCAGCCAGGTACGCGCGGCACGATCAATCCGCAACGGTTGGGCAAACGTGTGGCAGCGGTGGTCAGTTCGGATCAAGCAGTGGTAGTGGAACGGCCCACCTACTTCAATTCCTTCTCGCCCGGCAACGCGCATAACGTCGCCGGGGCTGCTTCAGTGGTGGGAGCGCCAGCCGCCTCTTCAGACTGGCGCTTTGCCGAGGGCTTTCTGGGTAGTGGCTTCCAGGAGTACCTGGCGCTGGCCAACTTTGGCTCTGCGGCCGCCTCGACGATAGTGCTGTTGGAGTACGACAACGGCAGCACACTGAGCGTGCCGGTCACGGTGAACGCGGAAAGTCAGTCCATCGTGGATGTCAATGCGGTGACCGCCAGTAAACAAGGCACCTGCTCGCCACAGCCTTGCGTCCTCTCCGGCACGGTCTCTGCCGAGATAACTACGTCGGTCTCCACTCCGATAGTGGCCGAACGGGAGATGTTCTTTCACTACGGTCACAGCGCCAATGGCCGCATCCTGGGCGCGATGGGAGGCACTGACATCACCGGGCAATCGGGGGCGGCGACAGCCACCGCCTACAATTTTGCCGAGGGCTATACCAATGTTGGCTACAACGAGTGGCTCACCTTACAAAATCCGACCGGAAGCACGGAAACGATCGATGTCACCCTGGTCAATGAAATGGGGAACAGCTACACCTTCACGGTCATGGTTGGGGCGCATACTCGTGGTACGGTCGATATCACCGGCGAGGTTATCCAGCACCTCTACCAGCCCAACGATGGCTTCAAGGGCTATGAGGTTTCCATGTCCGTACAGTCCAATAGTGGCCCGTTCGTAGCTGAGCGGCCCATGTACTGGAATGCATCGGGAACCCAGGGCGGGAGTGATGTGCTTGGTTACATCGGCGGTTAATCTTTCCAGGGCTATATAAACGTCACTGGCAAGAAACATGACGCCCGCGAGGGTCGCCCCTACGATACAAAAACGCGCAGAGAAGCGCAATATCGTAGGGGCGACCCTCGCGGGCGTCTATACCTCCAGGGTCCCCCACAAAGCGGGGGCCGGAAGTAAGAACCTCCACAAAGGGGGCCAGGGTGACCGCAAGGGCGGTAAGTTGAACCCCCACAAAGCCGGGGGCCAGGGCGACCGCAAGGGTCGCCCCTACTATATACGAGGATGCTAACCCCCGCTTTGTGGTG
This sequence comes from Ktedonobacteraceae bacterium, assembly GCA_035308345.1. GTDB lineage: Bacteria > Chloroflexota > Ktedonobacteria > Ktedonobacterales > Ktedonobacteraceae > CF-113. The sequence goes on from DATGGW010000084.1 coordinate 1,609, forward strand.
GGACCATGCCTCTGTTTGAATTGGACAGGGAACATACGTTATGCTATCATAACTCCGATATTAGCGACATCTCTAGCAGGAGGCTGATTCGTGGATAGTCTCATTGGCGCATCCATCGGCGGATATACCCTTATTCAAGTGCTTGGAAGCGGCGGTATGGGTACAGTCTACCTGGCTGAAGATGCGGCAATTGGGCAGCAGGTCGCCATCAAGGTGGTGCGCACAGATCCCGACAGTTATACTGATATAGCCGCGGCGTTCAACGCGGCGGATCGTTTCAAGCAGGAAGCGCGCGCGGTAGCCAGCCTGGATCACCTGCACATCCTTCCATTGTATCGCTATGGCGAAGAAAAGACGGCCGACGGGCAACTCGCTTATATCATCATGCAATACCGGCCGGAGGGTTCGCTCTGGGATTGGCTGCGGCGTAGGGCGGAACTCACATTTGGGCAGGCTTCCAACCAGCTTTCTAATAACTCTTCCATGAATCTTCCCTTTCTAATGAGTGGTACATGGCCTCTGGGACTTGACGAGGCCACAGAATACCTGCGCCAGGCTGCATCAGCCCTGCAATACGCGCACGAGCGCGGCATTATCCACCGCGATGTGAAACCGGCCAACTTCTTGCTGCGCGTGGAGGGCGGGAGTACTGTATACCTGCTGCTTTCGGATTTCGGGCTTGCAAAGGTCTACTCAGCGAACACTTCAACCAGCCATATACTGGGTACACCCATCTATATGGCGCCCGAGCAGTTTGAGGGCGCGGCCGTGCCTGAAAGCGATCAATACAGCCTGGCCGTCATGATTTACTACTGCCTGGCCGGGCGTCCTCCTTTCGAGGGCGAACCAATGCATCTGATGAACCAGCACCTCATAAGCGCGCCGCCCCTCATTACGGTATTTAATCCCACGCTGCCGGAAAGCGTTGGCAGGGTGTTGACGCGCGCGCTGGCGAAAAACCCGGACGAGCGTTTCCAATCTACCGCCGAGTTTGCCGCCGCTTTCGCGCAGGCGGCGCAGGACGCTCCGGCCAATGTGCGCCCTTTCCTGTCGCTGCCCACGCTGTCACAAACGCAGCGCGCCGCGCCTTTCGCGCCGCAGCTAAACTATGGCGCGCAGCCGACGCCCCCGAAGTTGAATGCAGGATCGGCTCCGCAACTTGTTATGCCGCCAACACAGGCAGAGGAGGATTATCAACGCGCATTCTCCGCGCCGCTTCCGAGCGTCATGACTCCGCAATTGCAGGCGCCGCCTCAGCCGCAACTATTACCACAAACGCCACCGGGTAAGCCAGGCGCAATGAGCAGGCGCAGCGCATTGGGCTGGATCATCGGCGGAGCTGCGGTAGTAGCAGTCGGAGGCAGCGCAGGCTTCTACTTCTACTCACGCAGCCGGCAGCCAGACAACGCAAAATTCGTGCTGCGCGGTCACAGCGATGTCGTGACCAGTATATTCTGGTCGCCCGATGGCGCCCAACTAGTCTCCGGTTCCCGCGACAAGACGGCCAGGCTCTGGATAGTCGCCAACCAGCAAAATACCGTTACTTATAGCGGACACAGCGCCGCCGTGCGCTGCGTGGTGTGGGGTCCCGGCGGGCTGTTGCTAGCCTCCGGTAGTGAAGATGAGACTGTCCAGTTGTGGGATAGCGGGGGCGTTCGGCGGCATACCTACGGCCCGCTGGGCGCTGCTGTAAGCACGATTGCCTGGGACGCCCAGGCAGGCGCTATACTCGCGGGTACGCTCGGCAATGGTGGACGCACGCTCCCCCTGACAGGCGGAGTCATCACGAGAAGCTTGACCAGGTCGGTTGTCAACGCGCTGGCTCTCTCCGCGGATGACACTTACCTGGCTGCTGCTCTAGCCAACGGCGATGTGGGAGTATATACCACACAGGCACCGCGTACCACCGTCTTCGGGCGCAAATTGACGGGCGCGGCGCTCTGCCTGGCCTGGTCGCCCGATGGAACAAAACTGGCGGCGGGCAGCGCGAACAACTACGCGGAGGTATGGGATATTGCCGGTCGCATCATCAAACGGCTGCCGCATAAAGCCCCCGTCAACGGCGTTGCCTGGAATCCCGCCGGCAACAATCAACTGGCAACGTGCGCATCCGATGGCACGGTCAACATCTGGGATATCGCCAGTCTCGCAAAAACCACCTTTAGCGGCTATGGAGGCGCGATCAACTCCGTCGCGTGGAGCACCGGCGGCCTGGCAACCGGCGATGCCAACAACAACGTCATCGTCTGGCAAGTATAATAGTAGGATTTTGGGTTTTCTGCCAGGCTGGTAGGCTGAAGGAGGAAAGAAATGCCGTGGATCGGTGGGCTCATTCTCATTGGCATCCTTGCCCTGTTGCTGATTGCCGGAGTGTACCTGGGTAATAGTGAGAAGACGCCCAACAGGCGTCCAGCATCGTCGCTTGATGATTTTTACCGCTCGAGTGGACTTGGGAACGTTCTTGATGCGAATGAAAAGCTAAACGAGCTTTCGGAAGGGGAGCATCAACGACATGCACATGGAGGGCAACAACAGCATCACCAGCATAAACATGACGAGGATGAGTGAAAGACAATATAATGTCAATGCGCTGCCCGGCAGATGTGATATACTGGTAGAGTCTCGTTTTTACTCTTATATTCAGGAGGTATCCTCATGGCATACGAGGTGACCATCCGCTTAACCGATCGAGAATATGCATTACTTGCCGCAGAAGCAGCAAAAAGTGGGAAGCAACCTGAGATCCTTCTGCGTGACCTTATACAACATTTTAGTCCCGTTCCTCAAGAAAAGCGCCTCCTGACTGAAGGCGAATTGGCAGAATGTCTCTACCATGATGGAAAAGTTCTCAATCTTCCAGATCGCAAAGTTCTGACAGCAGAAGAGCGAGCCAGGCGAGAACGACTTGCCCGTGTGTTTGCAGGCGGAAAGCCCGCGTCAGAAATGGTTAAAGAGGATAGGGGCCCATACTAATGAGTACCTACTTTTTGGATACGTCTGCTATTGTAAAGCGTTATTTTTTAGAACAGGGTCATGATTGGATAGTTGCTCTTTGTGATTCGGGACAAGCACAGCATATCTACATCTCCCAGGTTGCTTTAGTAGAAGTTGTCGCTACCATATGCCGTAAGGCTCGTGAACAAAGCGTAGCCGACGAAGAACGCGATAGCCTTATTGATACATTTAGGCAGGACTGCCAACATACTTATATCATCTGGCCTGTCACGACCGCTATATATACTATAGCTGGGAACCTGTGCCGAACATATAGGTTACGAGCCTATGATGCAGTGCAATTAGCCTGTGTTCTTGGCCTACGTGACGAGGCAGTGGCTACTGAAACCCCCAAGCCCATTTTTATCTGCTCTGACAATGATCTTATCAATATGGCTGTTGCCGAGAACTTGAGTATTGAGAATCCAAATAACTATCGATGAGTATGGTTTAAGCATGTCAACAACACTTGTACCCGGAACAGAAACAACAAGCAAAAAGAAAATCGACCTGCTCGGCCTCACGCTGCCACAGATGCAGCAGTGGCTGGTCGAGCGAGGTGAAGCGTCGTTTCGCGCCAAACAAATCTATCAATGGCTCTTCCAACGCTATGTTAGCGATTTCTCCGCTATGACCAACCTCCCGCTTGCGCTGCGGGAAAAGCTGGCGCAAGAAGCCAGTAGCGGCTCTGTGATTGTGCGCAGCGAGCAGCATTCAAAGGATGATCGTACGCGCAAGATACTGCTGGAACTGGAAGACGGCAGGTTGATCGAGTCGGTGTTGATGCTCTACCCGCCGCTTGGTGAGAACAGCGCGCGCGCCACCGTCTGTGTGTCTACGCAGGCGGGCTGCGCCTATGGCTGCACCTTCTGCGCAACGGGCCAGATGGGCTTTGATCGCCATCTGAGCGCAGGAGAGATCGTGGCGCAGGCGCTCTACTTCGCGCGCGAACTGCGCGCCGCGCCCTGGACGGCGCAAGGATTACCGGGCAGCGCGCCCATCGATCACATCACAAATATCGTTTTGATGGGTATGGGTGAACCACTGCACAACTACGACAATACGCTGCAGGCGCTGCGCATCCTCAACAGTCCTGATGGCTTCAACCTGGGGGCGCGTCACATGACGGTCTCAACGGTGGGACTCGTTCCCGCCATTCGCAAGCTCAGCCAGGAGCAATTGCAGGTGAACCTTGCCATCTCGCTGCATGCCCCGACCGATGAGCTGCGCGGTCGGACTATGCCGATCAATCGCAAATACCCTATAAAGGAGCTATTCGCCGCCATTCAAGACTATATTGCAGTCACGCGGCGGCAGGTCACATTTGAGTACGTGCTGCTGGCGGGCGTCAATGATACGCCCGAATACGCGCGCAAGCTGGGGGAGTTGCTCGCGCCTCTCAAACAATTCGCGCATGTCAACTGTATCCCCGTCAACGCCACCTCAGCCGATTACCGGCCACCGGGCGGCGAAGCCATTCGCGCTTTCCGCGACATCCTCTACCAACACGGGGTGAGCAACAGCGTGCGCGCCGAGCGCGGCGACGATATCGCAGCTGCCTGCGGGCAATTGCGCACACGGTTTGAGCAGAATAAGAAACAAAAAACACAATAAATAGCGCCGCCTTCACGTGCGGCGCTATTTATTGTGTTCTGTTATTATTTCGTTTTGGGCAGTTTACTCATGGTGCGCAGGCAGCGCGTGCAAATGTTCACATTGCGCATGACGCCATTGATTTCCAAGCGGCGATGCTGCACATTGAGCACGAAGCGACGGCGCGTGCGTTTCTGTGAGAAGTTTGAGTTATTGCCGTGCATCGGCTTGCGTTCGCATATTTCACAACGACCTGACATGATCTGTTTCCTCTCTATCCGGTTTACCACCGGTTTACCAGTCGCCCCACCATATCCGGTTTACCAGGGCGACCGCAAGGGTCTCGCGTAGCGCACGTACCATATACGGTTCACCAGGGCGACCGCAAGGGTCGCCCCTACTATATACGGGTTGGTATCGCGCTGTTCCCTTGATTATCCATGCTGCTTTTGATATACTGCAAATGTTTCTCGGACCGGTTACCACTATCGCAATGATAACAAATGAGAGCATCCGTTTATGCCATGCGAGTATATCATGAGCTGGCTTGTTTTGGCAAGAGTTATTAAGAAAAGGGTCTCTGTCCTTGCGGGTGAAACGTAATATGCAGGCGTAGGGGCCAGCTTTAGCGCGCCCGTGTTCCTGGTGGGCTTATCTGCTTCCTACACGGGCGCGCTAAAGCTGGCCCCTACGCATCACCCTAAAGGATGGAAAGTAGGTAGCATCGCCATGCAGGAACACTTGTCACGCGCCATAACTCCAGCGCATCCCCAGCAGCCGCGACATGTCAGCGTTTTAGATGGGCAGGACTTGAAGAAAGCCATGATGATGGGCGCCGCATGGTTAGCTGAAAACCGCGACGCCATTGACGCGTTGAATGTCTTCCCTGTTCCCGATGGCGATACCGGCTCCAATATGTCGCTAACAATGCAGACCGCCATACGCGCTATCTCCGCCAGCGAGGAAACCTCGGCTGGCATTATTGCCGCCAAACTATCCCGCGGCGCGCTCATGGGAGCGCGTGGCAATTCCGGCTTGATTCTCTCGCAGATTTTACGCGGACTGGCCAAGGAACTTGATAAAAGGCAGACCTTCACTGCTGATGACCTCGCCGCCGCTATGCAGTCTGCGCAGCAGTTGGCCTATCGCGCCGTGCCGGAGCCGGTCGAGGGAACTATATTGACAGTTGTGCGCGAAACCGCCGAGGCAGCGCAGGTCAGCGCAAAACGCGGGGATGACCTGGTCACGCTTATACAGGAGATGGTCATGGCCGCTCGCCGCTCCGTCGCCCGCACGCCTGATCTGCTTCCCATCTTGAAACAGGCGGGCGTGGTCGATGCGGGCGGGCAAGGCTTCTGCACCATTCTGGAAGGCGTCTGGCATTATGTGCGCTGGGGAGGTGGAGAAGGTGAGGCCATGCATGATCCTAAACTTGTTGTGAAAAAAGGGAGCGTGAAGATTGAAGAAGAGTATGGCTATGAAGTTGTCTTCTTGTTAAGTGGCGAGCATCTTGATATCGAAGCGATTCGCCAGCATATTAATGAGATGGGCGGCGTCTCCATCGTTGTAGCAGGCGACGAGAAGCTGCTCAAGGTGCATACGCATACCGCATGGCCCGGTAAAGTCCTCGACTACGGAGTAAGTCTGGGCAGTTTGCTGGACATCAACATCGAGAATCTCCAGCAGCAGAGCCTCACCTACGCGGCGGAGAGCGAGGCCGAACACGCGCAGGATACCTTGCAGCCCGTTACACAAACTATCGCTACGGTGGCCGTCGTCTCAGGTTCCGGCTTTGAAAAAGTCTTTCAAGGACTGGGTGTCAGCGCTATTGTGCCGGGCGGGCAGACCATGAACCCCAGCATTGAAGAACTGCTCGCGGCGGTTGACGTCGCGCCTGCCCAACAGGTGATACTGCTGTCCAATAACAGCAACGTCATATTGACCGCGCGCCAGGTTCCGGGCCTGTGCAGCAAAGAAGTCTATATTGTGCCAAGCGATACCATGCCCCAGGGTATTGCCGCGCTCATCCGCTTTAACTTCGAAGCCGATTTTGAAACCAATTGCAAAGCTATGAGCGAGGCGGCTGCCAGCACCCATACGGCGGAAATCACGACCGCCGTGCGCAGCGTCCAGGTAGGCAGCGTGCGCGTGCGCGAGGGAGATTATATCGGCCTGGTAGACGGCAATCTCACCATCGCCGGAAAGGATATGCAGCGCGTCATTCGCGAGACACTGCAGCACATGGATATCGAACGCTTTGAGATCGTGACGTTGTATTACGGTGAGGATATTACCAGGCAGGATGCAGAGGAGACCGCGCGGCGTATCAAAGAACTCTACCCACAGCTTGAGATTGAAGTCGTAGACGGGGGGCAACCCCACTACCCCTATATTTTATCAGCAGAATAACGGCCTTATTTTTCTTGTTCGGGAGGGCATCTATGAATGTTCGTATCGTCACGGATAGCACCGCAGACATACCTGTGGAGGTAGCGAACGCGCTCGGCATCGCTGTCGTGCCACTCACCGTCTTTTTTGGTGATGAAGCCTATCTTGATGGGATTGAACTGGATAACGCGGGCTTCTATCGCAAACTGCAGGCCAGCAAAGAGTTACCGCGTACTTCGCAGCCATCGCCAGCCAGTTTTCAGGATGCCTACACGCGCCTGATCGATGAAGGAGCCGAGGCTATTTTCTCCGTGCATCTCTCCTCGAAATTGAGCGGCACCTACCAGTCGGCCTGCGCGGCGCGGGACAGCCTGCCCGAAAACACCAGGCATATTCCCATCGAGATCATCGACTCAAGAAGCATCAGCGTGGGCATGTCGCGCGCGATCATGCTAGCAGCGGAGGAGGCGCGTAAGGGCGTGGGGCTGGATGAAATCAAAGCGCATGCGCTTGACCAGCTTTCCCGCAGTCATATCCTGGCCGTGTTGGATACGCTCGAATATGTAAAGCGCGGCGGCCGCATCGGGGGCGCGAGAGCCATGCTCGGCAACATGTTGAGCGTCAAGCCGATCGTTTCGTTGAAGGATGGCGAAGTTGTCGCTGTAGAACAGCCGCGCACGCGCAGCAAAGCCTACACGCGGGTAGCGCAATTGCTCGCGGAAACTGGCAAGATAGAGTATGCCTCCATTGCTGAGGCCAGCGAGGAGGTAGGTCATCAACTGGCAGAAGTTATTAAAACCATCTATAGCGGTGATCTTCCTATCTACCGGCTGGGGGCCGCACTGGGAACGCATACAGGACCAGGCACCGCCGCCATCGCCTATGTCACAGCCCCGTAGGCGATCCCTGGTGGTCGCCCGCCCGTGCGCGTTCGTTGTGCGATGGCATCATTCCCTATCGCGGGTACCCATTGTGGGCGGGCGACCACCAGGGATCGCCCCTATGGAGAACATGTATAAAGACCCGTGCTATTATGTATTTTGGCAATAACAGGATCATTCTAAATCAGAAACATAAGAGAGCACACAGACCACAGAGTAAAAGCCATTGACGTACCAACATGTATCAAGTTACAATAAAGTATAGGGAGGCGTAATCCTTGTTCCTATTCACCACGTAGTCCGTTTGTTACCAATGGTCTAATGTTCGTGAGAGGCCAACCGGCTTCGACGACGAAGGAGGAACGACTGTGGGAATGTTACGGGTGATGTCGCGGCGCGGTGACGACCGTGTCATCTGGGATCAACAGAAAGTTCTGGTGGGAGATCCCGAAGCGACTGCTGCTGTTCGCGAAGCGGAACGTATCTTCGCGCTGGAACGCGCCAAAGGAGCCACTGCTTTTCGCGTTGAACCTGGCAAACCGATACAGCGCATGGACACGTTTGATGAAACCGCCGAGCAGATAGTACTTGTCCCTCGAGTCGTTGGCGGATAATGTTCATCACTCAGCAGGTGTTAACGACGCTGGGTTGGGTAGTTCTTGCGCTCGCCATCTCTCCAATGCTATGGCTGCTTTTCCAGCCATATTTCAGGGGATTATCTCCTGCTGAGCGACGAGCGTCCAGTCTCCTGCGCGATATGCTCACAGCTGAGCAGTGTCACCAGCTTATCTGGCGTGGTTACCTGGAAATACCGAGTCCCTCAACTTCCCAGCGTGTCTATCGCGTGCCGCGCACCAAAGGGTATGTCCTGGTAATCGAGCATGGTCAGGCAGTTATGCGCCTGTGTATCCAGCCCGTCGAGTGTTTGCCTGATGCTGACGTGGTTGTTCTGCATAAGCTCATGATCGAAGCCAACGAGGAATACTATCTCCAGAATGCCAACAAATACCTGTGTGCTGAATAAAACTGGCGGAGGGTGAGCACAACACTTATTCCTCGTCCTCTGCCTCCTCGTCCTCGTCCAGTTCTTGAATCATCTCTCGATGCCCGTTTTGGCGCACACAGGCATGCGGCCCGCCGTCCAGCGGCGCATTGCAAAGCGGGCAAACAGGGCGTCCGCTCACCACCAGCACGCTGATCGAACCGGTTAGAGCCTGCGCCTGCTGCAAGGTAAAAAAGATGGAGATGGCCTCGTCTTCGCGGATAATGGCGCGCGGCTCCTGACCGCGTTCCAGCAGGATTTCTATAGGCGCCGCGATCATGGCGAGCAGGTTACGGCCTTCGTCATACCCGATACGAATCTGGCCGACCTGAAACTCAAAAGTGGGTTGGCCGGGAAAGTCGGCAGGCATACCCTCCGGCGCCAGTTTCGGTTCCACCTGGGCAACAGTGCGCAGGACGTTGCCCTCGGTGATCTGCGCCAGCGCGCGATCAAGCGCGAGCGAGAGGGTATTGAGTTGCTCTTTCTCGATCCACATGATGGCCGAGCGCGTTCCTGCCAGCGCGTAGAGCCGAAAGCGGCGCTGTCCTGGCTCGCCTATCGCCTCTGCCCCAAATATGCTCACAGGGCCCAGATCTGTACTCATCTCTGAAACATTCCTCCCTACGAAAATGTGTTCCTAGTAGCCTCGCGCCGCGTCATAGCGGTTTAGCAGAGGTGTGCCTGCGCGAAAACGGCGCATATTATCGGCGAACAACTCTGCCAGCCGTTTCTCATAATGTATACTGTTCCCGGAGA
>DATGGW010000085.1:0-7613 GCA_035308345.1 Ktedonobacteraceae bacterium
TGGTACCCCACACTACCTGTATGGTGGGCCACAGTACACCTTTAACGACTCTATCGCGCCGGTATTCATCGGCATCTTCTCATTCATCTTTGTGTTCATCCTGACCTCGGTGGCCTTCCTGCGCGAACGCTCGCAGGGAACCATCGAGCGAGTGATGGTTTCGCCGTTGACGCGAGCAGAACTGGTGGTGGGCTATATCTGCGGCTTTACGCTCTTCGCGCTGGTGCAATCGCTGGTAATCCTGCTCTTCGTCGTTTTTGCCTTGCAGGTGCATTACAGCGGCAACCTGGCCTTAGTATTCCTGGTATCGGCGCTGCTCACTATCGGAAGTGTCAATCTGGGCATCTTTCTCTCGACGTTTGCGCAGAACGAGTTCCAGATTGTGCAATTTATCCCACTGGTGCTGGGCATCCAGATTTTTCTCTCTGGCGTATTCTGGCCCATCGCGCAATTGCCAGCCGCGCTGCGCCCCATCTCTTACATCTTGCCCCTGACATACGCCATTGACGCCCTGCGCGGCGTAATGCTCAAAGGGGCTGATCTCGCTGGAATTGCAGGGCAGTTGGGCGCATTGCTGCTCTTTGCCCTCCTGATGGTGCTATTGAGCGCAGCGACGATGCGCCGCCAGGTTGCTTGATAATCATAGTTTTTTCCCAGGGTTGGCATTATCAGGTATTTATGGTATGGTTCAGTAGAGAATTGAGATTCTGAAGAATTTGCCCGGCCACCAGGTTTTTCACAGCGCCGAAGAAGTTGATGCTTACATACGTGAGGAACGTGATTCGTGGGATCATTAGAGTTGCCTGCTTCAGGCCACATCTATCTAGACGCGAATTGCTTTATCTATAGCGTGGAACGCATTGATCCTTATCGCGCAATTCTAGATACTCTGTGACAAGCCGTCAGTAGTGGGCAGATTCTGAGATAGTAAAGAGTCTCCTGGTGATAACCTTATTTAATCTCTACGTTATACTGATGGGCAACAAGTCATCCTCCATTTATGACGCCCCCTGGCTTGTTTTATATGCTGGTTAAGATTTGGACAACCCCGGTCGATATACAGAAGAGAACACGATCACGATTAAGATGGTCGGATTATTACTGTGTGCCAGGCGGAGGTTATCGAAACAGTGGACCAGCTCATAGATCATCTCTCTCTAACTGAGGACGAGGCAACTCAATACATCAACATCGCAAAAAGCGCTCTGGATATGACAGATGAGCGAGCGTTGGCGCGTGATTTGGTCCACTCAATGGGTCCCTTAAAAGAACATTGGCATCTGATTTTCGATACCATTGCCTGCGGTGTATTGGTATTCAATGCTTTAAAACAGATAGTCGAGATCAACAGGGCGGCACAAGAGATACTGGGGGGGAATCTCGCCACAATGCAGCAGCACCTGTTCGCGAGCGAACACAATGTCTTCCAGCGTCCTGATGGCACTCCGCTTCCACAGGAGGAGCTGATGGTGTCGGCGGTGTTCCGCACGGGACAGGCGCAACAGGATGTGCTGGAGGGTATTATACGCCCTGACGGCCAGCAGCGCTGGTTGCAGGTTGATGCCGCGCCTATACGCGCGGAGGATGGCACGATCACCCACGCGGTCATCACCTTTGTAGATGTAACGGAACGGGTTGCTATGGAGGAAGTTCTGCGCTACCAGACGCTGTACGATGGTCTGACGGGTATGCCGAACAGCACCGGCTTCATCGAAGTACTGGAGCAGGAGGTCATAGCTGCGCAGCGTGAGCAGAGAACAATGGCCGTGCTGGTAATGGACATTGATCGTTTCAAGGATGTCAACGACACCTTCGGGCACCAGCACGGTGATCTTCTGCTGCAACAGGTTGCTATACGCCTGCAGCGCATTGTACCGGCTCCTGACACTGTCTCGCGGCTCAACGGCGACGAGTTCGCCATTCTGCTGCTGTCAGGGGACGAGGCAAAAGCGCAAGAAGTAGTATCTGCTATCCAGCACACGCTGGAGGAACCCTGTATGGTCGATGGATACCCTGTGCAGATTGATCTCAGTATCGGCTGCTCGCTCTATCCCGCTCACTCGACCGAGGCTATAACCTTGCTGCGCCGCGCTGATATGACGATGTACACAGTCAAACAAACCCACGCGGGATATGCTCTCTTTGATGGAGTTTTTGAACAGTACGACCCTCGCCGCCTGGCCCTGATTGCAGAACTGCGGCACGCCATCCCGGCTGGAGAGTTACGCTTGTACTATCAGCCGAAGCTCGATCTGAAAACCAGGTCGGTCAGCAGCGTCGAGGCGCTCGTGCGCTGGCAACACCCCTTGTATGGACTGATACCGCCGGATCAATTTATCTCTCTGGCCGAGCAAACGGGGCTAATCAAGTCTCTTACCTACTGGGTGCTGGAAGAGGCGGTGCGTCAAAGCGGTGAGTGGTTGCATTCTGGACACAGCCTAAGCGTGGCGGTGAACCTCTCGGCGTGGAACTTGCGCGATGTGGCTTTACCGGAAACTATCGCGGCGCTGCTTGAACGGTATAATGTACCCGCGAGATCGCTGTGTATCGAGTTGACCGAAAGCGTGATGATGACAGATATGCAACGCTCGCTAGATATCCTGGCGCAGATATTTGCCCTGGGGGTATATATCTCAATTGACGATTTTGGCACAGGCTATTCGTCGCTTGCCAATTTGAAACACCTGCAGATCGACGAGTTGAAGATCGACCGCTCGTTTGTGCAGCAAATGAGCAGCAGCGGCAGCGATGCATGCATCGTGCGCTCTACAGTGAACCTGGCGCACAGTTTTGGCATGCGGGTCGTGGCCGAAGGTGTGGAAGATAATGCAACGCTGGGTCTGCTGAGCGAGCTCCACTGCGATCTCGCGCAGGGCTATTTCATATCTCGTCCGCTGCCGACTGAGCAGCTAGCGTCCTGGCTGGAATCTGTATCAACTGTTGCAAAAACTCTTCATGGTGTGCTATAATCCGCATGGTATAATGACGAGAGAAGACAGACGGGATATATCGGATGAATAAGAAACCACCGCCCTCTGTTTGGGGATCCCTGGCGTTGATGGGTCAGCTCGGGTTTACCATCGCCATTCCCCTGGCTCTGGGAGCCTGGGGAGGCAATTATCTTGATGGCCTTACACATAATAAATCTTTATATTTATTACTCGGGCTGCTGCTTGGCCTGATTGTTGGCATTTATGGGGCGTACCGTTTATTTGCCCGGTTTTTCTAGACTAGATAGGGTAGACGGAATCTGCACTCAACTACAAACAGACCTGGCAGAGCGCGGTAAATAGGGAGGACGCCGCGTGTTCTGGAAACTTCCGGATTTCAACATCCAGCCGGACGTGATATTTACTCCGTTTGGTTTTCCAATCACCAACACCTTGTTCTGCACCTGGATAACCATTATTTTAATGGTTATCGTCGTGTATTTTGGTACGCGCAAACGCAATCTCATCCCCTCCGGTTTTCAGAATTTCGTTGAATGGAGTGTAGAGGGCATTCTCAACCTGGTCGTGGGAGCTGTAGGGAAGGAGAAAGCAAAAAAGTTTTTCCCTCTGGTTGGCACTTTCTTTTTCTTCGCTCTCTTCGCCAATATGCTCGACATTTTTCCTGGCATTGATACCATCGGATGGGTAAACCTGACCAAGGTCAACGCAGCGCATCTCAGCGCGCCGAGCAGTTTCTTACTGTTCGGCAATTATACCAGCATGATCGTTCCCTGGTTCCGGCCTCCGACAAGCGATCTGAATGTGACTTTCTCGATGGCATTGATTTCCGTGGTGGTGACACAGATCTTTGGCTTTGTGTCGCTGGGCGCGGGCGTGCATGTGGGTAAGTACTTCAAGTTCAAAGAGTTGTTTACACACGGCTTTCAGGGTCCGATCGAGTTCTTCGTCGGCCTGATTGAGCTCGTGACCGAAGCTGCCCGCCTGCTTTCGTTCGCTTTCCGTCTTTTCGGCAACATCTTCGCAGGCAGCGCAGTATTGGCCGTGTTTGCTTTCCTGCTGCCCGCTTTGGCAGATGTAGTATTCATCCCGCTTGAGATTTTTGTGGCTCTGGTGCAGGCCCTGGTCTTCGCGCTGCTGACGCTGGTCTTCATGGAATTGGCGACCACATCCGAGCATGAAGTAGAGGCAGAAACTGAGCACAATATTGAAGCTGAAAAGGAAGTGGCGGCCAGCCACTAACACAAGCACATTTTTCGTCGTGATTGCTACTCGCAGAAATTTTCGCTGCGATTGCATATTTAACATTTTAATTAGGGTTTGTCCTAAATAAGGAGGTTCATCGTCATGTCAGGTTCAATCAATACACTTGCAGTAGCGCTGGCAATCGGTCTGGGAGCCATTGGCCCCGGTATTGGTGTCGGCATCGCCGCCGGTCAGGCTTTAAGCGCAATCGGTCGCAATCCTGAAGCAGAGCCATTGATCCGTATCAACATGTTCATCGGTCTGGCGTTCGCCGAAGCTATCTCTATTTATGCCCTGGTTATTGCCTTCCTGCTAAGCGGCAAAGCATAATACTGCCTATGTTGTAAGCGCGAGGATGCGCAGCCGCGTTACGATAAAACATGGCTGGCCCTGGCCTTGCAGCGAGAATAAGGAGGCATATACACAATGCATATACTGGTTATCGCCGACCTGCTCGGTTCGTTCGGCATTAATCCACTTGCGTTCCTCTCGCAACTTATCAGTTTTGGCATTGTTTTCTTGATCTTGTGGCGCTACGGTTTCCCCGTCATTCTCAAAACGCTGGAGAAGCGGCAGAATGTGATCCGCGAAGGCGTGGAAAACGCGGAAAAGGCCAGTCGTGACCTGCAGGAAGCCAACGAACGCGCCGAGCAGATCTTGCTCGAAGCGCGGCAAAAGGCGCAAGAAACTATAGCCCTGGCGGTCAAAGCGGCGGAACGCGAATCGGCTCGTATCCAGGAGGAGACTTTGGCGCGCGTTCACCAGATAGAAGAGCAGCAGATCGCGCGTATTAGACAGGAAGCAGCGCAGGCGCGCGGGGAACTTAGCCGTCTCGTGGTTAATCTCTCGATCAGCGCCGCCGGCAAAGTAATTAGTAAATCGGTTGACACGAAGGATAACCGCCGCCTGGTGGAAGAGTTCGTAAGCGCCAGCCAGGCAGGTGAACAGTAATGCTAAAGGGAGCGATAGGACGCCGTTACGCGGAGGCTATCTTCGATATTGCGCGCAAACAAAATAGCATCGATCGCACCCTCGAAGACATTCAGGGGATCGCCAGCCTGTTTTCCAAACGCACTCTGGCTTACCTGCTGAACGAGCCAAAAATTCCCGCTAAGCGCAAAGAGGCTGTCATACGCCAGGAGCTAGGACCTAAAGTGCTGCCTACATCGCTCAACCTCGCCCTGCTTGTCGTGCAGCGACAACTGGTTGAGGCCATGCCCAACATTGCCAGAGAACTCGCACAACTGGTGTTGGATTACAAGAATCAGGCAATTGCGGAAGTTACGACGGCAGCTCCCATGGATGAGCAGCAGCTAAACAGTGTCAAGCAGGCGCTGGAACACAATACAGGAAAAACTATTCTCATGCGGACAAAGGTTCAGCCGGAAATTCTCGGCGGGGTTGTTGCCCGTGTTGGCGACCAGGTGATCGACGGAAGCATTCGCCATCGCCTTGCAGCCATGAAACAGCAGTTGTTGACAGGCGTCGCAGCTGGCGTCAACGATTTTTCCGGGTTGGATAACCTGGAAAACACTACCGGTGAAGCACAGCAGCCAGAAGGCGAACCGAGTAGCATTCAATGAGGAGGAACGACGATGGCATCATGGGCTGACGAAATCAGCGCCATCATTGAGAAGAACATCGCAGGATTCGGTGGCAGCGAAACTGAGACCGCCAGCGTCGGCACTGTAATATCAGTGGGAGACGGTATCGCGCGTGTCTACGGCCTGCAAGATGTGAAATATCTCGAGCTGGTAGAATTTCCCCGCACCGGGATCATGGGCATGGCCTTTAATCTCGAAGAGGAAACGGTCAGTTGCCCCATCTTGGGCGAGTTCACACACATTCGTGAAGACGACGAGGTGCGCACGACGGGCCGGGTTATCTCGGTGCCCGTGGGTGACGCGCTCATTGGTCGCGTGGTAGACCCCCTGGGCGCGCCGCTCGACGACAAAGGTCCCATCGTTACCGACAAATTCCGCCCGATCGAGCGCGTGGCTCCTGGTGTAATTACACGCCAGTCGGTCAATACACCTGTGCAGACCGGCATTAAAGCTATCGATAGCATGATCCCCATCGGGCGCGGCCAGCGCGAACTGCTCATTGGCGACCGCCAGACGGGCAAAACGGCTGTGGCTATCGACACCATCATCAACCAGAAAGGCAAAAACCTGACCTGCATCTACGTGGCTATCGGTCAGAAGAGTTCGTCCGTGGCTCGCACGCATGCCATTCTGGAGGAAAGCGGCGCCATGGAGCATACGATCATCGTGGTCGCAGGCGCGTCTGATCCGGCGCCGCTCAAGTACCTTGCGCCCTACTCGGGCTGCGCGATGGGCGAAGAGTTCATGGAGTCGGGGCGCGACGCGCTTATCATCTACGATGACCTGACCAAGCACGCTGAGGCTTACCGCAACATCTCATTGATTATTCGCCGCCCTCCCGGACGCGAAGCGTATCCAGGTGATGTCTTTTACCTGCATTCGCGCCTGCTGGAACGCGCCGCCCGCCTCAACGATGACTATGGCGGCGGTTCACTGACAGCGCTGCCCATCATCGAAACGAAGGCGAACGACATTTCGGCGTACATCCCGACAAACGTCATTTCGATTACCGACGGGCAGATCTTCCTTGAGACAGACCTGTTCAACGCTGGCCAGCGACCTGCTGTGAACGTGGGCCTCTCGGTTTCCCGCGTGGGCGGCAGCGCGCAGTCACGCGCTATGCGCCAGGTGGCCGGCTCGCTGCGCCTCGACCTCGCCCAGTTCCGCGAGTTGGCCGCGTTCTCGCAATTCGCGTCTGACCTGGATAAGGCCACCAGGAGCCGCATTGATCGCGGTCAACGCCTGACCGAAATTCTGAAGCAGCCGCAGTACGCGCCCATCCCGGTAGAGAAGCAGGTCATGATTATCTATGCGGCTACCTTTGGCTACCTGGATGATGTAAGCCTCGAAGAAGTTGCCGGGTGGGAAACCGCATTCTATCGCTTCATGGATGCCAGCCATCCAGAGATAGGCGCGGAGATCATCGAAAAATCTGTGAACGCCCGCGATAAGATGTCAGACGACCTGTTGAAACGCCTGGGCGATGCTATTACTGAGTTTAAGCAGACCGCCGCGCCGCGCTAGGAGGACGGTATATGCCATCAACCAGAGAAATCCGGCGGCGCATCCGGTCGGTGAAAAATATCGCTCAGATCACCAAAGCTATGCAGATGGTGGCGAGCAGCAAAATGCGCAGGGCGCAGGAGCGCGTGCAGCAATCACGCCCTTACGCCGAACAACTGCGCGAGCTGGTCTCGCGTCTCGCGCGTATTACAGGTGAAGATGTTGGTGAGACCGCCCTGCTCAAGCAGCGCCCGGTGCGTAACATCGGCTATGTGCTGATTACCCCGGATCGCGGGCTGTGCGGCGCTTTACC
>DATGGW010000086.1:0-2133 GCA_035308345.1 Ktedonobacteraceae bacterium
GCGATCGCCGGCGCGGCCACATGGTCCATCGGGCAGGTCGCGCTCGAATATTACGAAGGCGGCAAACGCATCAGCCCGAACCGCCTGCGCAACCTGTATTCCACCTTTTACCAGCGTTTCCGCAGGCAAAAAAGCACAGAGCAGTGGCGACAATACGCCATTGCAGGGGTAGATGCACCCCTGGAAATCGATATGCCCAGGTTCACCGACGGTGTTGAACAAGAAAGGTAATCTATGCCTTTCCCTGATGAAAACTACCAGGCGCTCGCCGGGCCTTTGCCGGTCTACTATCCGACCGGCCAGGAGGTGCTGGCACAGTGGGTCCTTCAATCTGTCGAAAAAGCTAGCACGCTGCTTGCGCAGCTCCTGAATATGCCCGCGCCGGAGATGGAGATTTTGCTGGTCGCTCCTGACGACTGGCAAAACGTCCCCAGGGAAGAAGCCGAAGAACTTGTAATCATGCTGCCCTACTGGACCGATGCCACAGAGCGGCCCTCGCTGGTCGTGCCAATGCAGCTTGACCCCATCATGGGAATTTACTCGCGCAAGAAGATGGCTTTCTTATTGTTTCACGAGGTGACACACGCGTTTCTCGCGAGCGATAACCGCCCCTGGCCGCTTGAAAGCCCCCTGTGGGCCGACGAATGGCAGCTACAATTCGCTGCGCTCTGGCTGTTCCATAAGATATATCGCACGCATGGAATCGTCATGAAAGACCTGCACGAGCAATACGCGGAGATATTTGAGCCGGAAGCAGACGGCAAAACGCCCGTTACCGTGCGCGGTTTCGACTGGTACGAGGATACCACGCCGCAGGACTACCTGGAATATACGCTCCTGCTCGAACGCTTTGCCGCCGATCTGCTGGCGCGTTACGACCCCAATATACTGCCCCGCTTCAAGGAATTTTACCACAGGGAAGGCGTTGTATGGCTGAGCGACGAAATCACCAACCTGCTGGCCGCTATACTGGGAGAAGGCGGGGAGGCATGGCTGGAAGAACTCGTCTACTTCTAATTGCAATTGTTGGAGGGCATTAATGTTTAAGCGAGTGGCAATTATTGGCCTGGGTTTGATTGGCGGATCGCTGGGGCTGGCCCTGCGCCAGGCCAGGGCCGCACAACACCTAGCAGGGTATGATCCCGGCAAAGGAGTCGGCGACCGCGCTCGTAAAATCGGCGCCATCGATCAATCATGCTCATCGCTCGCGGACGCCGCGCGCGCCGCAGAACTGATAATCCTGGCTACTCCGGTCGGGGCCATGCGCTCGCTGCTGCAACAACTGGCAAGTCTGGCGTCACCCGGCGCGGTGGTCACAGATGTTGCCAGCACCAAAGCGCAGGTCATAAGCTGGGCCGAAGAGTACCTGCCGCCAACCATCCCCTTTGTCGGCGGCCATCCCATCGCCGGAAAAGAAGCCAGCGGCATCGCATCAGCAGATGCCACGCTCTTCAAGCAGTGCATCTATAGCCTGACACCCACGCGACATACCTCACCCGCAGCCCTGCAAAAAGTAGCCACACTCATCGACGTACTGGGCGCTCGCGTGCGCTTCCTCGAACCCCCCGAACACGATGGCCTGGTTGCAGGCATGAGCCACCTGCCATTCATAGCCTCGACCGCGCTCATGCAGACCGTCGCCGGAAACCCCTCCTGGGACGATGCCTCGCTGCTGGCAGGCAATGGCTTCCGCGATATGACGCGCCTGGCCGCCGGCAGCCCCGAAATGCACCGCGACATCTGCCTGACGAACAGCGAGGCCATCACACGCTGGCTCAACGAATACATTGCTGTCCTCAGCGCCCTGCGCGAACGCATCGCCGCGCATGACTCCAATCTAGGCGAAGTTTTCGAGCAGGCGCAGAAGGCGCGCAACAAATGGCAAGATGCGCAGAAAGAGGCGAAAATCAGGGAACAGAAGTAGGCAAGATATACTCGAAGCAAAACAGCGGATTAAAAAAATTCATCGAGCAGTCTATAAAATGCTATTTTCGCAGCATCTACTGTTTGCAGGCCATATGCCTCCCACAGCAATGACTCCCAGCCGGGACCAAAGTTGTAGGCCAGGCTCCGTGCCGCCAGTGCCAGGTCTTGATAGCGATCAGCGATGCCCGCTCGTCCCCAGTCAATGAA
>DATGGW010000087.1:0-6645 GCA_035308345.1 Ktedonobacteraceae bacterium
TCCGCGAGAAAGTCTCCGCGCCTGCCAGCGCGCCTGTTGAGGCCGTTGGTTAGGCAACCAGGAGGTCGCTCAACATATTCTGGAATTTACGCTAGAAACCAACACAGTCATCCATCATTGGAACAATCCTGTCGTACTACCGTCAGTAATACCATACCCAGTACCTACATACCCAAGACCTTGCTGGCCTTGGTATAGCTCTACTCGTTTGGAGAGCAATCTTCATCCAGCAGATCATAAAGTAGAGGAGAGAAGGGAAAACAGCACAGACCTCATCCAACCATAGATCAGGGCGGGGAAGGTCTTCACTCTGGGGTATGCGCGAGGGCTCGCGGCTTCACGCGTCCCATCAAGGTCAAAGATCACCCAGGTGTTTCCTGGACAGGACGGACGACACAGGATAGAATGGACACATGGCGCTTAAACGAATGGACAACGTCGGCATTGTGGTGGAATCCCTCGATGCCGCTATCTCTTTTTTCGCTGAGCTCGGCCTCGAGCTCGAAGGGCGAGGCATGGTCGAAGGCGAGTGGGCAGGGCGCGTCACGGGACTGGGCGACCAGAGCGTTGAGATCGCCATGATGCGCACACCAGACAGCCACAGCCGGCTTGAGCTCTCGCGATTTATCACGCCTCCGGTGGTCGCCGATCACCGGAACGCCCCAGTCAACGCTCTGGGCTACCTGCGCGTCATGTTTGCCGTGGACGACCTCGACGAGACGCTCGCCCGGCTCCGCAAGCACGGCGCAGAGCTGGTCAGCAGCGAAGTGGTCCAGTACCAGGACGCGTATCGGCTCTGCTACATTCGCGGACCGGAAGGACTGCTCATCGGGCTGGCCCAGGAACTCGGCTGAGTCGCCGCGGTTGCACGTGGATCGCGGCTGGTCCAGCCGAGGTCATGGGCGTAAAAGAGGAACGGAAGGAGGAAACCTCGCCGACTTCAACCTGCGGTCTTGCGCCTTCTCGGCTCGTCGGGCGGTTGGTCATGAGAGTCAAGCGGCTGGTCGAGTCGGGCGTGAGGCACGCTCTGCATACACAGATTGACGCGATCAGTTCGGCGCTTCAGCATCAGTCACGGTCGAAGTTTGCGGGGAAGCCACGGGGACGGAGACGGTTCCGCATGCGCCCAGGCGATGCGTTCGTCAAGCCGGCGTGAGAGACGATAGGCCACCGGCCGAAACCCGTGTCGCGGCCAAAACCGCGAGGAGAGCAGATTGGTCACGCGCCAGTCCGTGATACAGTGGGTAAAGCCAGCGGCGTGGGCTGCGGCAAGCCCATGGGCCGTGAGAGCAAGCCCTACGCCTCGTCCTTGTTCCTCTTCCCGCGTCGCTGCCACCGCCAGCTCGATGCACTGCTGGGGAACCAGCAGATTGTCTGTCTCAGGGGAGGCTGGCAGGTACAATTGATAGCCAACCAGTCGCTCATTTCTGAGCGCGAGCCAGAGCATCGCTTGCTCGTTTTCGAGGATGGCAATGGACTCCTGTCGGAGGTCTTCTTTGTTCCCAAGCCAAAATGGCGCGTACTCCCCACCCCAAAACGGCGCATAAACTGGCGAGCGGGACTGGTGACGCGGGATGATCTCATCCAATTCGATGCTGGCCTCCAGATCAGCAAGAGAAGCCCTACGAATCGAGAGCGATGGATCAACGGGAGCCGCAAGAGCGGCGGCTTCGGCTGTTTCGCGTATCCCATAGGCCTGCTCCTTGCCGAAACTCAGCGCAAACCAGGCCTCCAGGGCTTCTCGATCCGAAGCGGGGATGAGCGCGTAGTGCGCAAAGCACCCAAAAGCGACCCAGGATGGAGAGAGGGTGGCGTAGAGATCGCGGTAGACCTCTGATCCGTAGGCGCGATCAACGGCATGTCCGGGCAGAGAGGCCCAGACGCTGCGTCCCCGCACGAGATCGATGCGAGGCACTCCGATCAGGTAGCCGATCATTCGCCCCGCGTCCAGGGCGACCACTCCGCTTGCGTTCGGCTCGCTCCAGGTCGCTTCCACGGCAGTACGAGCCACCGCTGCTTGCGTGAAGCGTTCAGGCAGGGCCGGTTCGAGTGTGTACTCCCCTTGATGACGGAGAGCCAGGAGTGCTGCTGCCTCTTCGAGATGGGTATCGCGGAAAGGAACGATTTCTACGGGCATACACCCTCCAGCCAGCGAAGCGCGTCTCCATCAAACTCATGCAGAGAGTGTACCATCGCTTGTTGTTCTTTGTCTTGACACGGATGCGCAGGAATAGGGCTGGTTATTCCACCAGGAGCTTCGAGTGCGAAATGGCAATAAAATGTGTTTTTCGCCTTAATATAGGAGTGGCTGGGCTTCGCCAGTCCGTGGCCACCCCAGCCATGCCCGCGAGAACGTATAATAAAATAAAAAGAGAGAGGACAAGCCATGAGTGAGAAACGATCCTGGGTACTGGTTGTCATCTGGTTCGGCACAATTGCCCTGCTTGGCTGGCTCAAGCGAGGCATTGAGAAGAACAATCGATTTAATACCCGCTATTAGACCTGAGTTCATCGTAATAGCATTTGACAATTGTACAAACAAACAGTATATTACAGGCAGGTAAAATCACTGTCTTACCTCGTTAGGTGAGGCGGCTGTATGAACACAGGCCACTGATCAGAAACGTCGAGAGACGCCAACGATCAGGCCAGGTCTCGTCGGCATAAGGCGAGTCCCGAAGTGGCTGGATAGCCAGCGAGCTATCTTACGTCGTACAGTGCCAAAGCTCAACTAGAGGGGGAACAGAGCAGCAAATAGTGTGCTTCATGTACCCCCTCATGTCAGGGGGCATTTTTATAGGCATGCCCCTGCCAGGGAGGTGTACTATGAACAAGACACTTATCACGCGGCAGAAGAGGGTGCGCCGCGTCTGGGTGCGCCAGTTGCTCCTGCTGCTCTCTGTAATCGGCCCCGGACTGATTACCGCGAATGTGGATAATGATGCGACCGGCATTGCGGGCTATTCGCAAGCCGGGGCAATGTATGGCTTTGGTCTACTGTGGGCAGTCGTGCTTATCACCATCAGCCTGGCTGTTGTGCAGGAGATGGTGGCGCGTATGGGCGTGGTAACAGGTAAGGGTCTGGCAGACCTTATTCGCGAGAAGTTCGGCGTGCGCATCACTTTCTGGAGCATGCTGCTTCTTTTGATCGCCAATACCGCGACAACCGTAGCGGAATTTGCTGGTATCGCGGGCGCCATGGATATCTTCGGCGTCAGCTCATTTATTGCCATTCCCGTCGCGGCTATCGTCGTATGGTTCCTGGTGACTCGCGGCACTTATCGTTATGTTGAACGCATTCTGCTCGCACTTTGTGTCATCTATATCACATATGTGATTAGCGGTTTCCTGGTGCATCCGGACTGGGGTGTGGTTCTACACCAGACATTCGTGCCGCCCATTCAATTGAACCAGGGTTATCTACTCACCCTGGTAGCCGTCATTGGCACAACCATCGCGCCCTGGATGCAGTTCTACCAGCAGTCAGCCATCGCTGATAAACATATTAAGATTGCGCATCTGAACTATGAGCGCATAGATACCTATGTTGGCGCATTTCTCACCGACTTCGTCGCCTTCTTCATCGTGGTCTGTACTGGCGCGACGCTGTTTGTGCATCATATCCAGATCAACCAGGCCAAAGATGCAGCCCTGGCGCTGGCTCCACTGGTTGGTGGCAATGGACGGATTGCCGAAATCTTATTCGGCGTTGGGCTGCTCAATGCCTCGCTCATGGCGGCCAGCGTGCTGCCGCTTTCTACCGCCTATTCAGTGGCGGAAGCCTTCGGCTGGGAGCGCGGCGTCGGTCACTCCTTTAAGGAAGCGCCGCAGTTTCTCACCCTGTACACTATGATTATTGTTCTCGGCGCGGGCATTACAATCTTCGTGCCTCAAAATAGCCTGGTCTTTGTGCTGAACCTGCCCAACGTGGTCGGCGGCATGCTGCTGCCGCTAGTTCTGGTGCTAATGATCGTGCTCTGTAACGACCGTCGACTCTTAGGACGATACATCAATGGTCCTATATTCAATACCGTCGCCTGGCTAACGACCATCGTAATGACCGTCCTGACGGCCATGATTATCCTGACCACTATTTTCCCCAGCATCTTTGGGGGATAAAAAACAAATGCGCTGTGGAATGAAGCGAAAACCAGGTATAAATATGGACTATGAGATCCAAATATTCAGACAAAATGTCAATGTGGGAACGACTTGCTTACTCCCATCGTCTTTCCATCAAGAAGAGGTATAGAAAAGTTACAGCTATTATCACAGTAGCAAATTGTATCAACTGTATCAAAGGAGTAAGCCCATGTTCCATTTCATGCGAAATCGCAGGTGGTTGATTCTCTCGTTCTCTGGCATCATAGCCCTGGCAGTGCTGGTCGCCGCTTGCGGAGGGTTTGCAGGCGCTGGCACCAGTAATGGCGCTGCCATACCGGTGGCTGCACCCCCGCAACATGTAAATCAGTCCGGTCAATCCAATGGTTCCAATTCGTCCACTTCATCCGCCGCCGGCAGCACGCAGCAGTACCTGATCAAATCCTTCAATATCAATATGCAGGTCAAAGATACCCGGCAAGTCGCATCCGATTTGCAAGCATGGATAAGTACGACAGATCCACTTTCATTGGTCAGCAATGTCAATAGCCAGCAAGTTGATCAAAATCTGTACAGCATATCAATGACCTTTTCGGTACAGGCTTCTCTCTTTCCTCGCATTGAAAGCTATCTCAACAGCTATCCAGCCCTTCACAACGGAAAACTACTGAACGTCACCATGAATACGCAGGACGTGTCGGGTGACTACGTAGACTCTCAATCGCGTCTGAAAAATCTCCAGGCGGAGCAGCAGCGCCTGTTAACGCTCGAAGGCAGCGCCGGGGCGCTGAGCGATGTACTTGCTATCGACCAGCGACTCACGGATGTTGAGGGACAGATCGAGCAAATAGAGGCACATCTCCAGGATTTAAAAAGCCAGACAACCTTCTATACTGTCACTGTTAACCTGCAGCCTACCCCGGTCGTAGTAACTTCCCCGCCGTCCGGCGCGTGGAATCCCGGAGGCATCTGGCAAGGCGCAGTAGCTGCCGTCAAAGTAGTTGCCCAGGTTCTGGCAACCATTTTCATCTGGCTGCTGGTATTCTGTGTATATATTGTGCCTCTGGCAGTCATCGCCTGGCTTGTGCGGCGGTGGTGGCGTGCGCGCGCGCTGAAAGGAACCCCGAAGGTAACGTCATAAGCAACTTCTCATGAAAATCATCCTCAGCCGCAAAGGCTTCGATTCCAGCATAGGCAAAGTCGCCAGTCCCATCTTTGAGACTGGTGAACTTTGCTCTTTGCCCATACCAGAAACACGGCCCGGCAGCGGTTCACCACGCTATAGAGAGGTCATGTTTGATGGTCAATCGCTGGGCAAGGTTGTCCATGACCTCACGCGAGGCCGCATCACGCCGGAGATGCCCGCGCACCTTGACCCAGACCTTAACGCGCAGAGCATCCCCAGGCTTGCGGGCTGGAAACCTCTATTTGGGCAGGCTGGAGCAGCAGAACGTCACCTGCAAAATCAGGGCGTAGGCGAGGGCGACGTGTTTCTCTTCTATGGCTGGTTCAGGCGCGTCGAAGCGCGCAGTGGAGTCTATCATTATGTGCAGGGCGAGCCAGACCTGCATGTCATCTATGGCTGGCTGGCTGCAAATCGAGCGGCGTATCCCCGTAACACAAAAGGAACAAATATCATCATGGACGTTCTATCATCCCCACTACAGGCGCAGCACTTCGTATAGCCATGACTCGCTTTACCTTGCAGCCGACCGCCTGACCCTGCCAGGTTTGCAGATAGACATGCCAGGAGCCGGTGTCTTCCCCCATTATCATCCAGCGCTGTGCCTGACCAATCAAGCACCATACCTGTCCAGAAGCATGTGGCGTTTGCCAGCATGGATGCATCCAGGCCATGAAACGATACCTCTAAGCTATCACACGGACCTGTCTCGCTGGACATCGAGAGAAGATCATGCCTTGCTGAGAAGCGCAGGTCGCGGCCAGGAATTCGTGCTGGATTGCGATGAGTACCCTGAAGCGCAGAAATGGCTGGCGGGTGTGATTGGGTTGAGAGAACATGACATTTGGTGACGCTCCTTGTGGGTGTCAAGAGGCTCCTGCCGATCTTTCAGGAGGTTCCCACAGGTAGTCCACCGGCCATGGTATACATGGCTTCGTTGAGGTAGCTGCTGCCAGGCACAGCAGGTACTGCAAAGATGGGCAAGGCTTTGCCGCCTGAGAAGGAGACGGTGATGTAGTCGCCAACACTGTTATTCCCGGCTGCCGTCCAATCAGCCGGGAACGGACCGGCCAGCCGCATTGTTGGCCTCCAACTAGCGCCGCCATCGAGCGACGAGGCAAAGCCAACCGAGAGGTTGCAGTCGTTGAAGCAGTTGGCCGGGTAGTAGTAGAAGGCTAACCCCAGGTGGGCGGTGGAACCAGCAGTATTCTGGTCAATACCGAGACCAGGAACAGCGTAGTCAAAGCCAGCGCCAACGGGGGCCAGAGGGATGCGCCGCATAGATGACCATCTGCTGCCGTCGGTCGAAGTCATCATCACCAGGTCGTTGCTGCTACAACTAGGCTCGAAACGACAGTCCA
>DATGGW010000088.1:0-4193 GCA_035308345.1 Ktedonobacteraceae bacterium
ATATCGAGGCGGCAGTACAGCACGATGGGCGGCTTCTTGGCCTCAAGGTGCGTTCGATTGGCGACCTGGGGGCATTCCTCTCCGGGTCCACTTCGATGGTTCCTAACGGCACATCATCGCTGCTCAATGGCCCTTATCGTATCCAGGCGATACAAAGTCATGTAATAGGCGCTTTCAGCAACAAAGTGCCTACGGCAGCCTATCGCGGCGCGGGTCGCCCCGAAGCGGCCTATATCCTGGAGCGCACCATGGATCGCATCGCCCACGAACTGGGACTCGACCCCGTCGAGGTGCGCCGCCGCAATCTTATCCCGGCGGATGCTTTTCCCTACAAAACGCTAACAGGTGGAGAATACGATAGCGGAAACTACCAGGTCGCGCTCGACAGGGCCGTCGAACTGGCTGATTACGCGGGCTGGCGCACGAAACAACAGCAACAGCGCCAGCAAGACAGCTCAAAACTGTTGGGTATCGGCCTCGCCACCTTTAACGCGGTATCAGGCGGCGCAATGGGAGGGCCGCATATGCCCCAGGAGGCCGCAACGGTACGCATTCGCCGCAATGGAACCATTCTGATACAGAGCGGTGTAGCGACCAATGGGCAGGGACACTTCACGGCATTCGCGCAAATTGCCGCGAGCGTGTTTCACCTGCCTGACTCACATGTGGAAGTGCAGATGAACGATACGTCCTTGCCCGCCTTTGGCATCGGAACCTTCGGCAGCCGCACGATCCAGACAGCAGGCGCTGCAGTTCGACTGGCGGCGGAAGCGGCGCGCGCGAAGGCGTTGCAAGTAGCGGCCCGCCACCTGGAAGCCGCTCTTGCTGACCTTGAGTTGAAAGACGGGCAGGTCAGCGTGCGCGGCGTCCCGGCGAGCGCGGTGACGTTAGGCGAGTTAGCCCGCATGGTTGAAGAGCAGCCCGGTTTGATCGAACATGAAAAGGCCAATCCAGCCAATGGCGCGCCTATCGAAGGTCTGGCCGCCTGGCGCGATTTTAGCCCGGCGAACGCATCCTTCTCATCCGGCACGCACATTGCAGTGGTAGAGGTGGATACGGAGACGGGCGATACAGACATTTTGCGCTACGTAGCAGTTGATGATTGTGGAACTATTCTCAATCACTACATGGTCGATGCCCAGATACACGGCGCGACAGCCCAGGGTATCGGGCAGGCGCTCTACGAGGAAGCGTTATACGATGAGGATGGTCAGTTGCTCTCAAGCACACTGCTGGACTACGTTTTGCCCAACGCCGGGCAAATTCCCACTTTCGTAACCGATTTTATTGAAACGCCTTCACCACTCAATCCCCTGGGAGCAAAAGGTGTAGGCGAAGGCGGCTGCATCGGCGCGCCCCCTGCCGTCGTAAATGCTGTGCTGGACGCGTTCGCCCCGCTCGGCATCAAAACGATTGATATGCCGCTCAAACCCGAAAAGGTCTGGGCCAGGATACAGGCGGCACGCGGTGGCACGTTACAGGAAGCGGAGCCTGTGCTGCCAGCATTTTTCGCTTTAGACAAGGGAACGCAGGAGGGTGGAACATCGGTTTTTGTGTAGAGATACATTTCAAGAATCAAGTTTGTCCAGCACGAAATCGGCGAAGGCGCGGATGTGGCGTTCGACGGGAACATACACACCGCCATTTTTGAAGGCGCGCGAGGTCATGCTTTTCTGGGTCAACTCGCACACTTCCCAATCTTGCCTGTTCACGATATCGAAAAGCTCGACCGCGTCCATAGGGTCAAAAGCTGGCTCAGCAGCTACACCGGCGTCAAAGAGCCAGTCACATACAACCAGCGAGCGGTCAGGCGCAACGGGCCAGACGGTATGCGCCACTACGTGATCTCCCAGCAGGTTAATCAAGACGTTGGGCAGTAAAACTTCTCCGTAGTACTTGCGCGCATCCTCAGGCGACAGCCCCTTGAGCGGCGGACGACTGGCCCTGCCGGTGATTGTGAAAGCTTCGACGCCCTCTGCCAGGGATGCGGCATCTCTGCCAACGTAGGTTTTGCCAGAGCGAAAGCCGGGCAGCAAATTACAGAATTCGGGATGCATGGGACCGCAATGGTAGCACTCCATGAAGTTTTCCAGCAGCAGCTTCCAGTTGGCCTGTATATTGTAGGTGATGCTCTTGCCGACTTTCAGTTCGCCGACCTCATAGCGAGCGAACGGTTCATATGCGCCGAAACGCTCCAGGATCACCGGCGTCAACTGTGCGGCTGCAGGCGCTGGATTATCTGACAGGTTGAGGTAGATAAAACCTTCCCATACCTCCAGGGCCACCGGCAACAGGCCAAACAGCGCGCGATCAAACTGCTCATCGCTCATGACATTCGGCGCGCCGATCAAACGACCATCCAGGCCATACGTCCAGGCATGATAACGGCACTGTAGCGAGCCTTTCAGTTGCCCCGACTCTACATCGCACAAACGCGCACCGCGATGCCGGCAGACATTGAGGAAAGCATTCAGCATCCCAGCGCGATTGCGCACCACGATGACGCTTTCCCACCCGACGGTTACGACCCGGTACGCTCCCGGTTTCGGGATGGTGTCCGCGCGTCCAACGCACACCCACATGCTGGAGAAGATTTTCTCCAGCTCCATTTCGTAAATGGTGGGATCATAATAGTACTTACCAGGAAGAGTGGAGAGGAATAAGGGTTCAGAACGCATCACCGTTGTCATATGTGTAACCTCGCCAGAGAAATAGATCAGGTATGAACACACGCCGCCGTCCTATAGTTATGTCTACAATATATCACATCCATTATGAGGATTATTATCCAGGGGGAGAACAAGAGTTACATTCTCGCCTGTTCTCCGTCGATAACATTAGTGTAAACGGACAGCAGGATGAAACATCCAGGCTGACAGGCTCGCGCCGTTGGTGATTATTCGCCCTTGCGGAGGAGCGATGATGTCACGAGCGCTACGTCTGATCACCGTTCGTTTATCGAGACATCTGTTTGGTTTATGTGGAAGAGGAGGATGAGAATAGTAGTATGAGTGAACAGAGGATGGGGACGGCACGATCAGCGGATGCGCGCAGGGGGACGATCGTACGTCTAGGGTTGATAGTGTTAGTCACCTTCGGCAGCGCAGTATTCGTCTGGCTGTCTTTACACATTACACAGCACGCGCACGCTGCCACCGTCACGGAGGTAGCCACCACGCTAGAACCACAAGGGGTGGTTCAAGATGGCACCAACGTCTGGGTTGCAGAACCCGGTTGCGATTTAGATATAACCTCGACCTGTAACAGCGCTTTTCCCGGCATTATCGGCAAGTATTCGATGGCCAATCCCAGCGCTACTCACACGGATTTCACCGAGCCGGGCGACTTTTCCAGCCCGGGCTTCCTGGCGATTGATGGTCAGGGCAATATCTGGTTCACCGAGCCGACCACCGATGCGATTGGCGAGTTGACTCCAACCGGGACGGGCGTGTGGAATCAATGGGGAACTGTGGCTGGCATCACTGCTGGCTCGGCCCCGTATAATCTGGCCTTTGACAGGAATGGCAATATCTGGTTTACCGAAGCTAACCGCGATGCCATCGGGTTTTTCAATACCACCACACACCAGGTGGTCGAAACTACTATAAAGGCTGGCAGCGATCCCGATGGCATGCTGGCCGACGCCACGGGAACGATGTGGTTCGGTGAGGACAACGCGGGCAAGCTGGGCAGTTTCACGCCGACCACAACCGGGGTGATTACGGTGAACGATGTTAAAATCGGGCAAGTGAATCCCCAGATGCTGTCCATGGACGCTCAGGGCAACATCTGGTACAGCGAGGGGAGAAATGTAGCCATTGGCGAATACAACACGACGACCCACGCACATGCAGATTTTTCGCTCGCTTCAGCCGTTTGCCCGACACTGCCCTGCCCAACTGGAACGTATGGCGGCGGCATTGCTGTCAACAGCAATGGACTAGTGTGGTTTGACGAGTCCAACGGCAGCGTGGGCTTCCTCGATCCGGCCAGCAAGACCATCACCGTGTCGGCTACCGTCTCCTCGCCCTCGCTCGGGCTGATCGTCGATGGCAACAACACGGTCTGGGTCACTGAAAAGTTCGCCCACCGGCTGGCGGAGATTGTGCCAAGCGTGCCGCCCTCGCCAACACCGACGGCAAGCACCACGACCACGCCCACTCCGCAACCTAACGGATTTGGCCCCGTTTCTA
>DATGGW010000089.1:0-9689 GCA_035308345.1 Ktedonobacteraceae bacterium
AGATAACTGCCAAAGGGAGGATGCGCCTGTTGATCCTGCCGGATCTCGTCTTTCTCGGTGAAAGGCAGGAGTGCGAGATCGGCAAGGTCACCAAGAGCAGAGCGCTTGACGCCGGCGGCAGAGAATTTGGCCTGGTAGAAAGGAGAGCTGGCCCAGACATAGTCGAGTTGAGCGTGCAGGCGTGCATTTTCTAGCTGGCGTAATGCGGCTGGCGGCAGCGTTTCAATGTCTTCATTCCAGAAGTGGCGTTCCATGTCCCAAACTCCTTAGATCCATCCTCCAAACGTACCTGAAGTGCCTGGTAACACCAGTATACATGACTGGCAGACTGTTGCAAAGTCGCGGCCCTCCTTTTTTTCAGAAGGAATTGTATTAACGCTCCTTTTGCTTGCCATTGTTTTGCTCAGTTGCTATACTCGCATTAGAACCTGGGAGCGGGGAGGTAATTGAGGTAAAGAAGGAGCTGAGAGAAGTGAAGGTATTGGTTACGGGCGCTGCGGGTTTTTTAGGCGGCCATCTCGTAGATATGTTGCTGGAACGCGGCGATGAAGTGCGCGCCATGGTGCGGCCAGTCGAAGATGCCTCTCGTTTAAGAATGCTAGCGGGTGTTGAAGTGGCACATGGCGATCTGACCGACGCGCAATCGCTGCAACTCGCCGTGCAAGGCGTGCAGCGCGTTTATAACGTGGCGGCGAAGACAGGCCCCTGGGGTCTGGAAAAAGAATATAACGCGGTCAACATTTGGGGAGTGGCCGATCTGATTAGCGCCGCGATGGATGCAGGCGTACAACGAATCGTGCATACCAGCTCGATCACGATTTACGGGCATCACTTGCATGGTATCGTGACCGAGGATCACCTGTTCCACGCTGAAGATAATCCCTATAGCCGCAGCAAGATTGCGAGCGAGAAGTTAATCGCGGACATGGTAAAAGAGCGCGGCGCGCCCGTCGTAATAGTGCGCCCCGCCTGGATTTATGGGCCGCGCGACAATGCCAGTTTTGGACGTTTTGTCTCCCTGGTCGATAGCGGCAGGGGTTTTATTATTGGCTCGGGTACCAATGTCGTACCCATCGTCTACGTGCGTGACGTGGCGCAGGGCCTCATCAAGGCGGGCGAAGCGGGCGATCATGTGATTGGCCGCGCCTATACCATCGCCGATGACCGGCGTGTCACGCAGTGGGAATACCTGAACATGATGGCAGACTTCCTGGAAGTCCCGCACATTTCACGCCACTATCCCTATTTCGCTATGTACTCTGCCGGGCGTGCTGCCGAACTGCTATGGCAGGCGCTGGGTCGGCGTAAGTCCGCGCCTCCGCCTGTTACCACGTATGGCATCACCCTGCTGGGGGGAAACCAGGAATTTTCGATTGACCGCGCGCGGCGCGAACTCGACTACGAGCCGCAGTACGATTATATTCGCGGCCTATCAGAGGGTGTGAAGTGGTATCTAGATGTGAAAAAGGGCGCGAGCGCCGCAAAGACTACGCGTGAAGCAGCGGGGACGAAGCAATAAGTTACGGCGGGTCAGGATGGAACCTGCTCGTTTGCATTACACCCTCTTCTCGCGTGGAACCAGTTAAAGAGATAGGCCAGCGTCAGGAAGACGAGTAGGGCGTCGCGCGCCGTCACGGTCTCGATGAAGCCGGGCAGGTATGGCGCAAGCAGGCCATTGGTTGTACGTGTGTATAAGTAGGGGTAGATGACGGTGGTAAGCAGTGAGATCAGCCCCCAGGTAATCAGCCAGAAGCGATCATAAGCGCCGCTGTAGACCAGCAGGGGAATCAGCCAGAGGAGATATTGAGGGCTGAACACTTTGCCTGTGATAATGAAGATCAACAGGATGGCAATAAACGCCTGGGTGATATCCAGCTTGCCGCGCCACTGCAGGTAGATGGTGAAGAGATAGCCCAGTACGAGCAGCGCATCGAAGAAGAGCGACACAGGCTCACCCAGTGGACTGACGATGTTGATTGAGCCAAAGGTGTATGCGGTGTGTCCCGCAAAGCCAAAGTGTGTCGCCAGGAAGAGAAATGGGCTGGCGGTTGACTCTACCTGTACAGGGCGATTGGCGAAGTAACTGAGTTGGCTCAGCACAGCTCCCCGGAAGTCCAGCAGTGCGAAGAATCCCGTCACGCCCAGCAGGATGCCAAAGAAGATCAGCGTGTTTTTCCAGCGCCAGCTACGGATGCCACGTAATGTTTCCCACACTTCTCCCGGTAAGGATGCCAGTGCCATAGGTTTCCGCGGCGTGTAGAAACGCTGCGCGTCCAGTTGTTCCGCGATGAAAAGGGCAGGCAGGAACAGCAGTGGGTAGATTTTCAGCAGGAAACCGAGCGCCAGCGCAATGTAAGCATACGTCCAATGTTTACGCCCGGCAGCGATGACGCATAGCAGGGTAAGAGCAGCCGGCACAAGGTCAAAGCGGCCCTCCGCCGTTGCCCACGCGCCGATGAGCATGTATACGGCAAAGGCAAGCGCCGCGCCGCGTGGGGCACAGCGCAGCAGCAGCCAGTAAATAAAGGTGGCTGCCAGCGCCATCCAAATGGCGAAAGTCATTTGATATAAGACCAGGGGCGCGAAAAGGGCAAGCGAAAAAATGACCAGCGTGAGTGGTGGATATTCTAGTGGCAGCGCGTGGAATGGTGGCAGCGCAAGCGTCGAAGCGGGCAAATAGGCGCACTGCACGCCGGGAAGTAGTTTTACCGCGCCGCCGCCGAACCAGAAAGTGAGCGAGTAGCACTGGTAGCGCGCCGCGTCGGTATGCAGCCATGTAAATTGCCAGGATGCGCCCATAAACATCAGAATAACCACTGCAATGATGGGAAGATAGGCCAGTACGCCTTCGCGCGCCAGCAATCTATCCCAGAGCGTTTTGTGTGATTTATTCGCGTCTCCTGGCGGTTGTTCCTGCGCTAATTCTTCTTGCAACATATATTTTCGCGCGGTGCTGTTTGTACGCCCCGGCGCTGCCTCTTCTCTATTTGACATACTTTTTCAAGGGGTGCTAGAATGCAAATCAGTGAGTGTGGCTGTGAAAATACTTCCCTTGCTGTGCAAAATGTACACCTTGCAAGACGTATGGTCAACACAGCCAGTAACGCCCATGCGTATTATTTAGAGTAAAGAGTATCCAATAATTTGAAGGGACTGACTTTTCATGGCAACTAATAGTCGTTCTGAATCTAAGACCCTGAAAGTTGGCGATGTCGCGCCAGATTTTACCCTCAAAACAGCTAAGAGGGAAGACTGGCATCTGGCGGAATTTCGCGGCAAGAAAAATGTTGTGCTGGCTTTCGTGCCTTTTGCTTTCAGTAAGGTGTGTTCGGCGCAGCTTCCAGCGTATGAAGCGGAACTTGATCGCTTCAGAGACTACGATACCGAAATTGTCAGCATCAGCGAGGACAGCCATCACGCGCTGAATGCCTGGGCGAAATCGATGGGAACCTCGTTCTCCCTCCTCTCGGACTTCTATCCCCAGGGCCAGGTGGTCGATGCCTATGGCGTGCGCAATCCTGGCGGCTTTGCCGATCGTGCAGTGTTCGCAATTGACAAAGAGGGCGTCATTCGCTACATCACAGTACTGAATAGCACAGGCGATATGCCTGATAACGAGGATTTGTTCGAGGCGCTGCGCAAACTGTAAGTTGTAATGCCAGGTATCACTTGCCCTGGCATTACTGTTTCAGCCCTATCCTTCTTGCAATTCAATCGGCTGCCAGGCGCTGCTATCATACTCAGGATAGGCAATTTCCCACGTATTGCCAGGTTCCTCGCGCGTTTCCCACCTTCGGAGCGCGTCCATTAATACCTTGCGCTGTAAATCATTTTGGCGCGGACCGCCTAAACTGTTGCCCATCTTGAAATGGTGCGGCGCGATTGCTCGTGGCGGTACCGCCTGCCTGGATTGTTCTGGAGCGACGGTAATCAAAACGGTGGGAATACCCATCATCTCGATTTCTCGCTGGATAATGACACTCACGCGGTGACAAAGGGGGCAGCCAGCAGTAAGCACTACGCCATCAGCTTGCGAGCGCGAGATTATCATTGCCATTTCTGGCGCGGCGCGTTCGTACAAATCCCGGAAAAGCTGAGTATATCCCATAAAACCCAGGTGCTTATCACTTACGCCGCCAATAATGCCTTCGTTGGCCAGTTCGCGCAGGCGGTCAATGGGAAAAACCACATTGATATCTTTATCGGCGTCTCGGTGGTCGTAGTGTTCATGTGTAACCATCAATTGACTTGTGTCTACATCACCCGCTATGAGCCGCCAACTATTATCGCCTTCCAGGTCGAATGGCTCCTGGTCGCGCAGGTGGACACCTGCTGTTGTCACGAGCGCAAATACGGTTTCATGCAGTTCGCGAAAATGCGGCGTATAGGGTATACACCGCTTTGACATTGCCATGCCTCTTTAACCTTTCCCCGGCTGGCTTCACTGGAATGATCCCGGTGGGTTTCTTCCGTTCCAGCATGTCTTAGCTATATAGTTAAAGTATAGCACCTGCTCAAGGCGGCCTCTATAGGACCTTCGTGGAAAAACGAGAACCTCTGAGACAGGTTTCCCTTAGGTGGTAGGCGCCAGAGTTAGGATGAAGGTGTATCCTTTGTCAAAGCCCTGCTACTCTTTACAATCGTGGCAGCGGCAGCCACTTCACCGGTGGAAACGTCTGCTCTATCGCCGACAAATGATCGTAATAGCCACGCTGCTTCTTGATCAGACGATCTTCAATGCAATAAATACTCATCCCTTCCACCTTCATTGGACGGATCAGCCACTTTGGGGCCAGGAGGCGTTCGATACGCCCGCGTGTTGTCCACTGCACAGCTACCTGCTGGTCAGAGCTGAATTGGTAATGAGAAGCGAAGGCAATCGTGGGAGTCATGCGAAAGCGCGTAGTGAACCATTCTGTAATCTCGTCATGGCCTCTGCGTGGATGCTTCATGCCAGAGTCGAAGAGTTCGGCATCCTCTGCGTAGAGCGCAACGATGGCGCCCACATTATGTCCGTTGAATGCTTCTATCCAGCGGTTCACGAGGAGCAAGTTTTCTTCTCTATCCGGCACAGTTGTCATGACCTCATCTTTCAATTGGCTTATTCATACTATCTGCCATATTGTATATTACAAACACTGGCTGATTGTTACACTACAGGACGGATATATTTTTGCTGCTGCGGCCTGGTCGTTATATATACGGCGTCTTCAAGAAAAAGAGGAGGCAGCTATAGCGCTAAGCTCTTCGTAACGCTAATATGACGTTTGCTCCACCCATGCTACGTCCGCCGACGAGCGCGGCTGAGCCTGAGAGCGGCCGGGCCTCTTTGCGCACAAGATTCAGCTCATAGCGCGGGTCTAGCTCCTCACAATTAATGGTGGGTGGAATTAAATTATGTTGTAGAGACAGAAGGACAGTAATCGTATCTAGCGCACCGGCGGCCGCAAAACTGTGGCCAAGCATGGTGCGCGGGACGCTCACCGGTACCTGTGCCAGGCGGCTTTCAAAGACGAGGTAGAGCGCTTCTGCCTCGCTCTGATCAGCTATCGGGGTGGCGCGACCATCGAGGTTAAAGTAACCAATATCGCTCGGGGAGAGATGGCCTTCTTGCAGCGCTAAACGCATTGCACGGGCGTATTGCGCGCCATCGACTATAGGCATCCTATATCCATTGGCGTCATTAGACTGGCCATAGCCAACGATTTCGCCATAGATGCTGGCTCCGCGTCGCCGCGCATGTTCATACTCCTCTACGATGCACATGCCTGCGCCCTCTGCTAGCAGTAAACCATTGGCACGCCTGTCAAATGGACGATAAGCATGCGGATCATCACCTATGACGCATTGGCCGCCGCGAGCCATTACGAGCATGACCTCGGGTTGCAGGAAAGCTTCAGAGCCACCGGCGATGATGACATCTGCCGTGCCTCGCCGAATGGCGCTATAGGCCATGCCCATTGCATCAAGACCACCCACGGTATCGTTGACGGGCGTTTTGCTGTAGCCCTGGATACCGTAGCGGATGGACATCTGGCCCACGTTTGCTACCTGCAGCCAGGCTATGGCTGTATGGGGGCTGACGTAGCGTGGTCCACGTATAAAGAATTCCTGGAATTGCTCTAAGACGTACTCTATTCCACCTAAAGTATTAGCGATGACTGCTCCTACACACCTGGGATCCTCTTCTTCCAGTACAATATTGGCATCTTGCAGCGCTTCCTGAGCGGCAGCAAAGGCCAGGTGCGTCATGCGATCGGTGTTGCGCGCTAATTTGCGGTCCATATAATTCGTCACCATAAAATCGGTGACTTCACCTGCTACTGAAATGGGGAGACCAGCGGTAGAGATGCGTGAAATAGGCTTTATACCGGAGATGCCTTTACTTGTCGCTTGCCAGAATGCCTCTTTTCCGATGCCATTAGGCGCCACTACTCCCAGTCCTGTGATGACGGCTCGCCGATGCGTGCTATTAGTCATGTGTATCGATCCAATCGGGTCTTGCCAGGACCAGAGCATTATTCACACCGCCAAAGCCGCTGGAGTGAGTCAGTGCAACAGCGACGGTAGATCTACGAGCAACATTTGGAACGTAATCCAGGTTGCAAAGCGGGTCGGCCTGCTCCTGGTTAATTGTTGGCGGGATCACCTGGTGTTCTAAAACAAGCGTGGTGAGGATGGTTTCGATAGCGCTGGCGGCACCCTGTGTGTGCCCAATCATCGATTTAGTGGCGCTGATGGGAATATGGTAAGCGCGCTCACCAAAGGTCGCCTTGTAAGCTGCTGTTTCTACCTTCTCATTGTAAGGGGTAGAACTGCCATGAGAGTTGATGTAGTCCAGCTGTTCTGGCGTAATGCGCGCTTCACTGAGCGCCTGCCTCAAGAGTTGCTGAAGTGGCTCGCCGTTCTCAGGAAGGGCAGTCATGTGGTGAGCATTGCTATTAGAAGTGAACGCGATCAGTTCGGCATAGATATGCGCGCCTCGCGCCAGAGCCAGCTCTCGTTCTTCCAGCAACAGCACGCCCGCCCCTTCGGCCATCACAAAGCCATCGCGGTCGCGATCATATGGGCGTGATGCCCGTTCTGGTTCGTCGTTACGTGTACTCATTGCCTTCATAACGCAGAAGACGTTCATACCAAAACAGGTAATGGCGGCATCAGAGCCGCCAGCAAGCATGCGATCGGCGCGTTCTTCCTGAATAGCCCAGAAAGCCTGCCCAATCGCATCGGCTCCGGCGGAACATCCGGTTGAGATGACGGTGCATGGCCCATGGAGTTGATGGTGTGCAGCGATAGCGCTGGCCGGTACGAA
The DNA here is from genome assembly GCA_035308345.1 of Ktedonobacteraceae bacterium. Classification (GTDB taxonomy): domain Bacteria; phylum Chloroflexota; class Ktedonobacteria; order Ktedonobacterales; family Ktedonobacteraceae; genus CF-113. The sequence goes on from DATGGW010000089.1 coordinate 7,313, forward strand.
GCCGTTGAGTAAGGCGGCAACAGAGATACCATCACTCATGGCGCCATTCGGCAGGCGTGTCCCACGATTGGTAAGCTGAAGCCAGGTTTTCTCGCCCTCTTCGGGGCTAGCCATCGCTGAACCCAGATACACGCCAAAACGGTCGCGCTCCGCTTCATCCAATCTAGTGGATAACGCTGCATCCTGTAGTGCGAGGTTGGCGGCGGCAAGCGCAAATTGGGTGCCGCGGTCCAGGTTGAGCATCTCTTCTGGTGTAATGTCCAGCAGCTGAGGCTCGAAATTCGGTACCTCGCCCGCTATCTGCGTGGCGAGAGGACTGGCATCGAAGCGGGTGATGCGCCGAATGCCCGAGCGGCCAGAGACGCAAGCACTCCAGAAGTCTTCTTTGCCTATGCCATTGGGGGCCACGACCCCCAGACCGGTGATCACTACGCGTCGCAGCATGGGCTTCTCCTTATATTATGGGCAGGAGCGTTAATACGCGCTCCGCCCCGCTTCGCTTCGCTGAGACCTCTATGTTATAACTCGTATCCCTCATGCTCGGACATCCTTTCGTTTCAGGCCAATGCAGATTATGACGGTAAAAGCAATAATGAGCAATCCCAGCGCGCCCCAGGCCAGCAGCAGACGGTGTGTGGCATCTGTTGTAGTAAAGGTAGAGAAGAGTGTCCCGTGAAAAGTTGTATTGGTCCCAAACAGGCTATCCCCACCTAATTTATCGCTATGCAGACCTGCCGATGACCCCAAAGCTGTTACAGCCCAGCGAGTCGGAAAGATCATCGCTATTATCTGCAAGGGCCAGTTCTTGAGTGGAATCTCGACTCCAGCGAAGACAATTTGTGGAATGAGAATGAACGGGAGGAGACTATTGGCGCTATCCTCATTAGCAGCGAAGGCAGAGGCGGCTAATCCAACTATTAAACCAGCTAAAGCCGTTAGAACCAACGTGATATAATTCTCCAGCAGAGTAGGCAGGAAGATACTCTGCTGAAAAGGCTCAAAGGCATGCACTATCAGTAGCAACGCGGCGCTCTGGAACAGAGAAAACAGGCCCAAAACGAGCACCTTCGATAGCACATAGGGAATGATGCCGAGATTTACAGTTCGCTCCCTGCGGTAAACTGATGCCTCCTTCACTATCTCGCGAGTTCCATTGATACCACCAAACAGTACTGCTATAACAGCAATGATAAAAAGCGCTCGATCCGCATTGAGGCCAACACCAGGAACAATAAAATCCTGTAAGGCCGTGTTTACACCGCCTTTTGATTGTGCATACGCTGTCCCGTTGGGATCGGTTTGCAGAAAAGTGATGATGCGGCTGCAATCAACCGCCGCATTTTTTCCCTGCGTATTGATACCGAGTGCGCCGGTGGGATTGGTAGAACTCACTGCCGTGGAGGTGAAAATTTGTGGACTACATTGAACGACATTACTGGCATTAAATAAACCGGTTCCTATTTCAAACCTGATCAGGAGCACCAGAAGCAACGCGATAAGCGGCGCTTGCAAGAGCAGAATAATGAGATTGCTTCGATTATTTTTGAGCAACTCAATGTTACGCTGAGAGAGCAGGAGAAACTGTTTGAATGGGTTCCCGCGTTTAGGCCGTCGAAGTATCTTTGCGTGTCCGTCGAGGGCGCCGGTTGTTTCGGTTGGTACAGCTTTTAGGGGTTCGGCGATATAGGTCTGATACTCCTTCGAGAGTTTAAATTTTGCCTCAGCCTCGTCAGGAATATTTGGATGCTCGTCGGTTGGCTCTAAACCGGTGTAGATCTCAGCAAAGTCGGGCTTGCCAAAATAGGTTTTCGCCTCGTCAGGTGGTCCGAAGTAGGCTAAGCGACCTCCTTGAGCGAGGAAGCAGACATAGTCGCAGACATTGATATTATTGGTCGCATGAGTTACCAGCACGATGGTATGGCCGCCATCAGCCAGTTTACGCAGCAAGTACATCATCTTACGATCCAGGCCAGGATCGAGACCCGAGGTTGGTTCATCCAGGAAGAAGACGCCGGGGTTCGCAAGCAACTCCATAGCGATGGAGACGCGCTTGCGCTGCCCACCGGAAAGTTTCTTGACCAGCAGCTTGCGTCGTCCTGTCATTTCTACGTCTTCCAGCACTTCTTTGATACGCTGCTCGATTTGTTCATCCGTAAAATCACCCGGTAAACGAAATCTGGCTGCATAGTACAGCGCTCGCTCGACGGTCAAATCGCGGTGAACAATATCATCCTGTGGCACATAGCCCAGCAGCGTGCTGAACGCGGGAATGTTGTGATAGTAATCCTGACCATTATAGAACACTTTCCCTTGCTGAGCGGGGCGCAGTCCGTTGAGGGCATCCATGAGGGTTGACTTGCCAGCGCCAGAGCCGCCC
>DATGGW010000090.1:0-2569 GCA_035308345.1 Ktedonobacteraceae bacterium
CCGTCATGAGAGGGCATGCCCATCTATCACACGAAAGTGGGACGAGTAAAACGCCACAAAATCCCACCCCGGTGTCATGACTTTGCTCGTGCTGACGGCTATACTACTTCATAGAAAGTAAGTAATGCGTGAGCAAACACAAAAAGGAGGAAATCCAATGGAATACACGCAATTTGGTCAAACATCTCTACGTGTCTCAAAGATCAGCTACGGAACCTGGCAGTTCGGTGGCGACTGGGGCCGTGTAGAACGTTCACAATGGGATGCAGGCAAAGCGACCGTGCAGAAAGCGCTCGAACTGGGCATTAACTTCTTCGACACAGCACAAGCCTATGGCTTTGGCCTGGCTGAGCGCATGCTCGGTGAGGCCCTTCAGCCATACCGCAAGGGCCTGCGAGAAGATATTGTTATTGCAACGAAGGGCGGGTTGCGCATGGAAGGAGATACGCTTCTACGCGACTCAAGTGCCGGTTGGTTGCGCCAGGGGGTTGAACAGAGTTTACGTAATCTGGGGGTCGACTACATCGATCTGTACCAGGTCCACTGGCCTGATCCCAACACACCCTTTGAAGAAACCGCCAGCGCCCTGGAGCAACTGGTGCGAGAGGGGAAAATTCGCTATGTGGGCGTCTCGAATTACAACGCTGAACAGATGAAAGCGTTCGAGCAGACCAGAAAACTGGATGCCTTACAGCCGCCCTATAGTCTCTTCCGGCGCGATATTGAGCAAGAGATTTTGCCCTATACCAGGGAGCATGGCATCGGAGTACTCGTCTACGGTGCGCTGGCGCATGGATTGCTCGCCGGAGCGTTGACTCCGCAGACGACCTTCGCGGCGGATGACTGGCGCAGCAAGAGCGAGATCTTCCACGGCGCGACCTTTCGGCGCGATCTCGCGGTAGTCGAGCAATTGAAACACCTGGCGGAACGAGAAGGAATGACCGTGGCGCAGCTGGCTATCGCCTGGGTGCTAGCCCGGCCAGGGATCGACGTGGCCATTGTCGGAGCCCGCACCCCCGCGCAGCTCGAACAAACCGCTCTAGCAGGCGAGATGCATCTCACACAGGCGACGCTGCACGAGATCGAAAGCGTCATGCGCGAGCCGGTTCCCATAGGAGGGCCTGCTCCGGAAGGCATGTAAGCGATGCCCGGCCTGACCCCCACAGGGGAGGGTCACTACATGTGACCTGACCCCCACAAGGGAGGGTCACTACATGTAGTGGCCTCCCTTGTGGGGGTCAGGCCGGGCCTCTCTTCACGCGGGCTTTTTCTGAAGTTTTTCTGAGGTTTTTTGAAAGGAGAGCAATATCATGACTATGCAAGAACAATCTAAACCAACCATTGGCTTCATCGGCATGGGCCATATGGGAAGCCACATGGTTCCCCGGCTGATAGCTGCCGGGTATCAACTTACCCTGTATGATCGCACCAGGGAGAAAGCGCAGGCAATCGCAGGCACTACCGCTACCGTTGCCGGGACTCCCGAAGAGGCAGCCGCTAAGAGCGACGTAATCATTTCCATCGTGACCAATGACGATGCGCTGGAAGAGGTCATGCTTGGCCCGAACGGTGTACTTGCCGGTACCCATGCCGGATCTGTCATCATCGACATGAGTACCGTTTCCCCGCGAACCTCGCGCCACCTCTTCCAGGTGGCCGGAGCAAAGGGTGTGGCGATGATCGACGCTGCCGTATCGGGAAGCGTCCCCCAGGTGGACCAGGGCAGCCTGGTGATCTTCGTTGGTGGCGAACACGAGACCTATCAGAGGTGCAAGCCTCTCCTGGATATACTGGGACAAAGCAGCTTCTATATGGGTCCAAGCGGCATGGGGACGACCATGAAGCTGGTGGTCAATACCCTGCTCGGTCTGGGGATGCAAGCCCTGGCCGAAGCGATTGCTCTGGGTGAAAAGGCGGGATTAGAGAAGGAATTGCTGCTCGACGTTCTGGGGCAGACAACCGTTCTCACCCCCGGTCAAAAGTCCAAGCTCGAAAATGTCAGGCGAGAGGAGTATCCAACCAACTTTGCCCTCTCACTCCAGCACAAGGATTTGCGCCTGATTATGAATGAAGCCGACGAGATCTCGGTCTCCATGCCCGCAACGGCGGTTGCTCTACAGATGTATACCGCAGCCCTGGCAAAGGGGATGGATGCAGACTTTTCCATCATGATCAAGTTCATGGAACAACTGGCCGGTGTCTCCATAGATGAACACCCTTCCAACCATTGAAGGAAAATACGGTGAGATACGGAGGGGAAAGATGCAAAGTGGAACTGGCTCCCGCTCTACGAGGCGTGAGTACGGCAAGCGCTCCTCCGGGAACATAAAAGGAGAAAACGTTATGCAGCATATAAATATTAATCAACAACCCGCGACAGCCAGTGGAACATTTACTATTGGCGGAGACCTGACAGTGTATCGTCTCGGCTTCGGAGCCATGCGCCTGACAGGCCCAGGAATTTGGGGCCTGCCAGCGAATAAGCAAGAAGCCATCGCTGTCCTGCGCCGCGCCCTCAACCTGGGGGTGAATCTGATAGATACCGCCGACTCTTACGGACCAGAAGTGG
>DATGGW010000091.1:0-3581 GCA_035308345.1 Ktedonobacteraceae bacterium
CGGCCACCGCGTCCGGGGTGCGCTGTACCTGCTCCTCGAACAGTTCATGGATGCAGCGCTCGCGTGCATACTCGGCCTGGGTTGCGTTCCACTCGACGAGCATCTGCTGGCGCTCGCTCGCTGTCAGGAATGGCACCGCGCCGAGGCGTTGCGTGGGGTTGTCCACCAACCCTTCCAGAATAGTTTGGAAGTGTGTAGCCAGTTGCTGGATCATAGCGGCGTCAAAATGACTAGCCATGTAGCTGAAGCGCACGAGCAAATTCGTATCTGGTATGACCTCTACTGTGAGTGGATAATTTGTCCATTCCGTCACGTGTGCGTGGGCAATTTCCAGACTGCTGTTCTGTTCCAATGAGGCATCAACAGGGTAGTTTTCAAAGATGAACAGAGTCTCGAAGAGAGACTGGCCGCGGGGTTGCTGATCGGTGCCTGGGTGCTGTCGCAGCTCACTCCAGCTTTGTATCTGAACCAGGGGCGTGTATTCGTACTGGCGGGCTTCTGCAGCCTGGGCTTGCAGGGATTGGAGCCAGGGAAGTACGTGCATCTGTGGCTCTACTCTAGCTCGCAAGGGTAGCGTATTGAGGAACATGCCAACCATTGACTCCACTCCTGCCAGTGTGGCGGGGCGGCCCGCGACGGTGACGCCGAAGACGACATCTGGCTCGCCACTGTAACGCGAAAGTAGCAGCGCCCAGGCACCTTGCGTCAAGGTGTTGAGGGTTAGTTGCTGTTGACGCGCCAGCGTTTGCAAAGCGGCGGTGGTGGTAGCTGGCATGCGCAGAACGAAGTCGGCATAGTCTGGCTCTGTCGCGGTCTTCGTCGGTGTCGGCAGAGCGACACGCAATGATGTGGGAGCCGTGAAGCTACGCAAGGTCTCGCGCCAGAACGTTTCGGCCTGGACGAGGTCTTGCTGTTGTAGCCAGTGGATGTAATCGCGATAGGGACGACTCATGGGCAAGGAAAGTGTATGCCCCTGGCGGGCAGCCTCGTAACAGGCAAAGACCTGACCAAGTACGGCAGAGGCGCTCCAGCCATCGAGGAGCAGGTGATGGAAACTCCAGGTGAAGTGCGTCATTTGATCTCTGAGGCGGATGATACTTAGGCGCATCAGAGGGGCCTGTGAGAGAACGAAGCCCTGGGCACGGTCGGCGCTCACTATCGCCTGTACCTGAATATTCTGTTCGTCGCTGGGAAGGGAACGCCAGTCGAGTTCAGTCCAGGGTAAAGCAACCTGCTGGCGCACGACTTGCAGCGGCGTATCGAGGTGTTCCCAGAGGAAAAGAGTGCGCAAGGTAGGATGGTGAGCTATGACCTCTTGCCAGGCCTGTTTGAAGGCCCGCATATCAATGTTTCCACGCAAGGTACAGGTCACCTGCTCAAAGTAGACCTCTGAATGGGGAGCATACAGGTGATGGAAGAGCATACCCTCCTGTAGCGGCGACAAGGGGTAGATGGCCTCAAGATTGGGCCGAGCTAGCGTGAACGCATCCATCCCCTCTGTCCCTTCAGCAAGTGTGCTGACGATAGCATCGAGGGTGGCTTGAGAGAGATGCGCCTCGGGGAAGTCAGAGGGCGTATAGCCACCGGCTGTGGGGAACGAGCAGTGCGCAATGAGTGAGCGTAGTGCCTCTATATAGAAGGAGGCCAGTCGCTCGATGGTTGAGTGATGGTGCAGATTATCGCTGTAGGTCCACTCCAGGGAGAGTTGGCCCGCGACGATGCTGGCATTGATCTCTAGTGGGTGGCTGCGTTGACCTCGCGGGGCATGCATTGCGCCTACGGATTCTGGTGCCAGAACAAAGAGAGCTTCTTCGGCGAACGTGAACGCAGAGCGACCTGCATAGTTGAAGGAGACCTGGGGTTGCGGCAAAGCGGCCAGTTGCTCTCTGATGATCGGGTCCTGGCTAAGGTAGCGCAAGAGGCCAAAGCTGAGGCCGTTGTTGGGCATGAGACGCAGTTGCTCTTTGATGCTTTTGATGGCTGCCCCTGGCTCTATGCTGTCGGGTAGAGATAGCACTATGGGAGCGAGCGCTGTGAACCAGCCGACAGTGCGCGAGAGGTCTGCTTCCGCAAAGAGATCTTCACGCCCGTGTCCTTCGAGGCTCACAAGCAGCGAGGATGCGACGTTCCAGCGAGCAAAGGCTTGCACGAGAGCGGTAAGCAGCACATCGTTGATGCGGGTATGATAGGCGGCTGGCACATCCGCAAGCAGCGCCTGCGTTTCCGCAGGTGAGAGCGTGACAGTGACTGTACGGGCTGAAGCCTCGGTATTGGCATCCGGGTGGGAGGGTAAGTCCAGAGGCAAGGGACGAACATGCGCCCAGGGCTGGGTGAGCCAGAAGTCCAACCCGGCATATGCGGCGGCAGATTGGGCGTAGTCGGTCAAGCTCTCTGACCAGCGTTGGAACGAGGTGGTTTTTGGAGGTAAGCGCAGGAGTTGTTTCTGACTGAGTTGTTGATAGGCACTCTGGAGGTCTTCCAGCAGGATGGACCAGGAGACGATATCAATAGCGAGGTGATGAATGACCAGCAGAAGGCGAGCGGGTTGGTGAGGGCCAAGATCGAAGAGAGCAACACGCAGGATGGGGCCATTCGTCAGATCGAGGCTGGATTGTAATTGAGCGGCGGTCTCTTCCAGCGCAACAATCTGTCGAGATGCTGGTAGCTCTGCGAGATCTACTAGTAGGAAAGGAACGCGGTTGTCTGGTGTAGCAATCGTCAATGCCCAGCCAGATAGCTCGCGGCGGGCGTGGAGCCGGAGCGCATCATGATGGACAAGCAGCACCTGTATAGCTTGCTGCAAGATAGTGGCGTTGAGCGGTCGTTGTGTTTGCAATAGCAGAGTCTGGTTCCAATGCTGTGGCCTGGTGAGGTTTTGGTCAAAGAACCAATGTTGGATGGGAGTGAGTGGCATGGGACCAGTGAGTGGCTCCTGCTCGCCATATGTTGTGGGACTTGTACCAACGACGGTGGCGAGTTGGGCAATGGTCGGGTGCTGGAAAAGGTGGCGTGGGGTGAGCGCAAGACCAGCGGCGATGGCTTTGGCTACGATTTGAATGGAGAGAATAGAGTCGCCCCCTAGCTCGAAGAAGTTATCGTGGATACCGACCTGCCGTACACCCAGTGATTGCGACCAGATTGTTGCCAGGGTGTGTTCAATAGTAGTACGTGGGGCAAGATAGGCTTTGTCCAGGTCAGGCCGGCTACCATCGAGCGTGGGCAAGGCGTGACGATTTAATTTGCCATTGGGGGTGAGCGGCAATGTTGCGAGTGGTATAAAGGCGGCGGGGAGCATGTAAGATGGCAGACTGGCGCTGAGGAACGAGCGCAACTCGGATGGCGAAGGCATCTGTGCGGATAGTGGAATAACATAGGCGATCAGTTGTTGGTCGCCGAATGAACTGCTGGATGGGCGCTCTTTCGCTTCGACAATGGCTTCGAGCAGGAGCGGGTGCTGGCGCAGTGCGACCTCGATTTCACCCAACTCGATACGATAGCCACGAATTTTCACTTGCGCATCGCTACGCCCCAGGTACTCAAGCTGACCATCGGGCAGGTAACGGACGAGATCGCCGGTGCGA